>NZ_KB850129.1:52549-352549 GCF_000369665.1 Acinetobacter sp. CIP 51.11 | reverse complement strand
AGCCACCAGACCCAAAACCTTACTGTTCGGATTAATCGCCAGTGAAATGGCAATTAGGGCAATCACCAAGACCATGCCGCGACCGACCCAGATCAGTTCTTTTTGTGAAGCATTTTTACGCAGGAAACTCTTATATAAATCTTCGGTCAGGGTGGTTGAGCAGACCAGAAGCTGACAGCTCAAGGTGCTCATAATTGCCGCCAAGATAGCAGCCAGAATGATTCCGGCAATCCATGGATTAAACAGGATTTTGGTCAACTCCATAAATACCGTTTCAGGGTTTTGATTCACCACCGAAGCCAATGCGGGATTGACACTGAAGTAGGCAATACCGATATAACCGGCAGCCACTGCACCGCCTAGGCATAGAATCATCCAGGTCATGCCAATACGGCGTGCAGCAGGAATGGTTTTGACCGAATCTGCTGCCATAAAACGCACCAGAATATGCGGCTGACCAAAATAACCCAAGCCCCAAGCCAGACTGGAAATAATCGCAACGGTGCTTAAACCTTCAAGCATGCTTGAAGCATGTGGGCGAGCCGATTCAAGGATGACACTCACTTGCTGGCTGTTGTCGCCCAGAGCCAAGAAGGTAATGATCGGAGTCAGCAATAAGGCAAAAATCATCAAACCGGCTTGGAATGTATCTGTCCAGCTGATCGCCAAAAAGCCACCAATACAAACATAAAGAATCGTCGCCATCGCACCAATCACAAGCGCTGTGGTGTAATCCCAGCCAAACAGGCTTTCAAACAGTCGTGCACCTGCGACCATGCCTGAGGCACAATAAATTGCAAAGAACACCAGAATCACCAAGGCAGACAAGACCCGTAAAATACGTTTACGATCGGAAAAACGGCTGGTGAAATAATCCGGCAAGGTCAGGGCATTGTTCTGATATTCGGTATGGGCACGCAGTCGACCTGCCACCAGTAACCAGTTCAGCCACGCGCCGATAATCAAACCGATCGCAATCCAGGCTTCTGACAGGCCAGACAGGTAAATGGCTCCCGGAAGACCCATCAACAGCCAGCCACTCATATCCGATGCGCCCGCCGAAAGTGCAGTAACGACACTGCCCAGACTCCGTCCACCTAGAATATATTCGTCAAAATTGGAGGTGGCACGATAAGCATATAAACCGATTGCAATCATGGCGATAATATAAAACATGAAAGTAATCAGGGTGGGGTTTAAAGAAGTCATGGGCAGGTCATCCTGTAAATATGGAAATCATCGTCCAAGATGATTTTTTGTACTGAGATTGCAAGGAGGTGATTCAAGCATGGTTTAAAAATTACACTCTGTAACAATTACACAGCTTTTATGTATACCTATTGTAAACAGAGTAGTAATTCACTGAAATTGAATTAGGAATAACTTAAGCGGATAAAAGCCAATACGACGTCGAATTCAGGGGAAAAGTGGAAATTTTGAATAAATAATGAAAATATTTGAATTTGAGCCAATTGCTTACACAATCTTACAAAACTCACAGCTTTAGCGTATTGGTAATAAATCGTAGCAAATCTAGGTTAAAGTCTTCCTATTAGGCCTGTATTTGTTTGCTCATATTAATGTCACACCAAATACGGTGCATCGCCAAGAGTATTTTTTAGTGGACAATATGCTTCAAATCGAACCGACCCGCATTGAACGTGATTTATTGGGGGAAAAACAAATCCCGTTGCATAGCTATTATGGGATTCATACCTTACGTGCCATCGAAAATTTTAAGATTTCCGGATTGGCGGTGGGGCAACAAACACATTTTATTCGTGCTTTGGCCCAAGTGAAAAAAGCTTCGGCACAGGCCAATCTACACTTTCAAAAATTGTCCGAGCAGACCAGTACTGCCATTCAGAAAGCTTGTGATGAATTGGTTCAGCATCCAGAAGCGTGGCAAGCAGCATTTCCACTTGATCCTTATCAGGGCGGTGCCGGAACCTCCATCAATATGAATACCAATGAGGTGATTGCCAATATTGCCCTAGAAATGTCGGGCCATCAGAAAGGTGATTATCACATTCTGCATCCGAATGATCACGTCAATACCTCGCAATCGACCAATGATGTCTATCCAACGGCTTTGCGTCTGGCGACCTATAGCAGTCTGGATGAATTGTTGAGCGTGCTTAAAGCATTGATTGACAGTATCGACCATAAAGCTGCCGAATTTGAATATGTCATCAAGATGGGACGTACCCAGTTACAAGATGCAGTTCCGATGACAATGGAACAGGAATTCCGGGCATTTGCCACCTTATTAAAAGAAGACCTGAAGCTGATTGGACAGATGCGACAGTTATTGCTAGAAGTCAATTTAGGCGCCACCGCCATTGGAACCGGGGTCAATACACCGCCGGGCTATGCCAAGCGGGTGGTGGAAATCTTGGCGCACCTGACAGGTTTACCTTTAAAAGGTGCAGCAGATTATGTCGAGGCGACCAGCGATTGTGGCGTCTTTATTATCTTGTCGAGCAGTTTAAAACGTCTGGCAGTGAAATTGTCCAAAATCTGTAATGACTTGCGCTTGCTCAGCTCGGGGCCGCGTACAGGGTTAGCTGAAATTCGCTTACCTGAGTTACAGGCAGGTTCTTCGATCATGCCGGCAAAAATCAATCCGGTAATTCCAGAAGTTGTGAATCAGATTGCATTCCGGGTGATGGGTAATGACTTAACCATTACTATGGCTGCGGAAGCCGGGCAGTTACAATTGAATGTCATGGAACCTGTGATTGCCGTGACGATGAATGAATCAATTCAATTATTGACCCAAGGCATGCAAACCTTGAATCAGAAATGTATTGCTGGTATTCAGGCCAATGAACAGATTTGCTTAAGTTCCGTCATGCGCAGTGTCGGGATTGTGACCTTGCTTGAACCGATTCTGGGACATGCCAAGTGCGATGAAATCGGCAAACAATGTATGCGGGAGAATAAAACCGTGCCACAGGTGGTATTAGAGTTAGGCTTATTGAGTGAAGCGCAATTAGAAGAGATTTTTGCATTTGAAAATCTGGTGTCTGAAATCCCTTCAGCAGAGAATCAGCTCGAACAGGTTTCTTAACATACATATACCTATTAAATCGTCTGAAACAGCGAATCGCTGCTATTTTGATAATTTGCCTCAAGTTCAGGATGTGGATTTGAGGCATTTTCATCTAGACTAGAGCCTGAACTATATTTGGCTGGGTAAATGGCGATGTTTGATAAAATCAGTGCATTATTTAAAAGTAATAAACCGACTGCTGCACAGCTATATTTAGAAGAGCAGAATATCCAGTATGTAGAAGGGACTGGTTATATCGTCGATGGTATTCAACTCAATCAGGAATTGGGTGCACGATTAGAGTATTTGTCGAATCGCCGTTTAAAACAGTTTGATGATTTAAAAGCGTTATATGACACCGCGATGCTGATCAATGAAAAAATTGATCTGGAAATTGCCCATCAGCGTTTTAATGCAAGTTTGGGGAATACCGAAGAGAATCTGCTGCAATTTAAAATGATTCTTAAGAAGTTAAATGATTATTATCGTAACTTTCTGCGCGATCAAAAATAAGCTGAAAAAGTGGCTTAAAATCGAAGTATATGGATGTGGCAAGACTGCATAAAAATAACAAAATATCCTGAGATCATCGTGCTAGTATAAGCCTCAGGTTATTTAGACTTTAAAGCTATATCCATGTTCCAACAAGAAATTTCCCAACTCAATTTACCACAGCTCAAAGCAGGCGAGAAACGCTGGTTAGGCAATCTGCAAGGTTCCTCAACTGCATTATTGCTTAAAGAAATCGTGCAGCAGCAATCGCGTTTATTTATCGTGATTGCACGTAATAATCAGCATTTGGGTCAACTGGAAAGTGAACTGGAATTTTATGGGGTTAAACCCACGATTTTTCCAGATTGGGAAATCTTGCCTTATGACCGTCTCTCCCCCCATCAGGATATTGTCTCGGAACGTCTGGCAATCTTATCCAATATGCCAAAAACTGGCGTACTGTTGCTGTCCGCCTCAACTTTGGCACAACGTGTGGCGCCGACCTCATGGATTCTGGGTGAGCATTTCGATATTCATGTCGGTCAGAAATTTGATCTGGAACAACAAAAGAAAAAGCTGATTCAGGCCGGTTATCATCTGGTCGACACCGTTTATGATCCGGGTGAATTCGCGGTACGCGGCAGTATCATGGATATTTATGCCTCGGGGCAGGAAGCACCGATTCGGATTGACTTGTTTGATGATGAAATTGAAAGCTTGAAATTTTTTGATTCCGAAACTCAGCGCACCATACAAAGTTTGCAACAGTTTACCGTATTGCCGGCACAGGAATTTCCACTCAAGGAAGGCCGTGCCACCTTCCGTGACCGTTATGCCGAATTTTTCCCGACTGCCAATCCAAAGAAAAACCCGATCTATCTGGATGTGATGGAGGGCATTGTTTCACCGGGAATCGAGTTTTATTTACCGCTGTTTTTCAGTGCTGAGGCCATGCAAGACCAAAGCTCACTTATTTCGTACTTACCAAAGAATGGCATTGTCATTACAGATCGGGCTTTAGACGAGAGTTTGACCCAATTCTGGCAAGATGTGGTGCGCCGTTATGAAGATCGCCGTCACAATGTTGATCAGCCGATCCTACCCCCAGACAGCCTGTTCTTTCAGACCAATCAGGTTCTGGAGCAGCTGAATCAATTTGCACGTATTATTGCCGCCCAAACGCCTTTTGACCAAAAAGCCGGCGTATTGAACCTCGATACCCAGTTGCCACCACGTCTGCCTGTCGATCCAAAACGTGAAAAACCATTTATTGAAGTCAAAAAATATATCGATCAGGCCAATCATCCGGTTCTGCTGGTGGCAGAGAGTGCCGGACGCCGTGAAAGCCTCAAAGATGCGTTACGACCAAGTCTGGGTGATATTCCGACGGTTGATAACTTTGAGAGCTTTATCACCTCCCTGTATGCGATTGCGATTACCAATGCGCCATTAGAGCGTGGTCTGGTGCTGACCGATCGTGTCAGCATCATTTCTGAAAACCAGCTCTATGAACATCGCGTGGTACAGCGCCGTCGCAAACGTCAACAGGAAGTTTCAGAAGAGTTTCTGATCCGAAGTCTAACTGAGCTGACCATGGGCGCACCTGTGGTGCATATCGATTATGGGGTCGGACGTTATGCCGGTCTGGTCACCTTAAGTATTGATGATCAGGATCACGAATTCCTGCAACTGGATTACGCAGATGCCGCCAAAGTCTATGTGCCGGTGACCAATCTGCACTTAATCAGCCGGTATAGTGGTGGTGATCCGGATCTGGCACCGTTGCATAAACTGGGTACGGATGCATGGAATAAAGCCAAACGTAAAGCGCTGGAACAGATTCACGATGTCGCGGCCGAATTGCTGCATATTCAGGCACGGCGTTCTTCCAAACCTGGAATCAGTTTTGAAATCGATCAAAGCCTGTATATGCAATTTGCCAGTGGCTTTGCCTATGAAGAAACACTGGATCAGGCCAATGCGATTGAAGCCACACTGCATGACATGCAACAGGCCAAGCCGATGGATCGACTGGTGTGTGGTGATGTGGGTTTCGGCAAGACAGAAGTCGCGATGCGTGCCGCATTTGTTGCAGTGCAGAATAATCGGCAGGTGGCGATTCTGGTACCAACCACCTTGCTGGCACAGCAGCATTATGATTCATTCAAAGACCGCTTTGCCGACTGGCCGGTCCGGATTGAAGTGCTGTCACGTTTCGGTTCTTCCAAAGCACATACTAAGACCATTGACGACCTCATTGAAGGTAAAGTCGATATTGTGATTGGTACACATAAGATTTTGCAGGAAAATGTCCAGTTTAAGAATCTCGGTCTGATGATTGTCGATGAAGAGCATCGTTTCGGTGTGCGCGACAAGGAGCGAATCAAGGCCATGCGTGCCGATGTTGATATGCTGACACTGACTGCGACTCCAATTCCACGTACGCTGAATATGGCCTTTAGTGGCATGCGTGATCTGTCGATTATCGCCACACCGCCGGCACGCCGTCTTGCGGTGAAAACCTTTGTGCAGGAACATACCGATGACACCATTAAAGAAGCGATTCTGCGTGAATTGCTGCGCGGTGGTCAGGTTTATTTTCTGCATAATGAAGTTGATACAATCGATCGTGCCGCCGAGCATATCCGTAAACTGGTGCCGGAAGCGCGGGTGATTGTGGCCCACGGACAGATGCGTGAACGTGAACTGGAGCAGGTGATGCAGCAGTTCTATCACAAGGAATACAATGTTCTGGTATGTTCGACCATTATTGAAACCGGGATTGATGTTCCGAATGCCAACACCATTCTGATTGAACGTGCCGACAAACTGGGCCTGGCGCAATTACATCAGCTACGCGGACGTGTAGGGCGCTCACATCATCAGGCTTATGCATATTTGATGGTACCGTCATTAAAAGCCTTAAAAGGTGATGCAGAAAAACGTCTGGATGCCATTCAGCGTGCTTCAACTTTGGGTGCCGGTTTTATGCTGGCAACTGAAGATCTGGAAATTCGCGGCGCAGGTGAATTACTCGGTGAACAGCAGAGTGGTTCGATGCAGGCGATTGGTTATAGCCTGTATATGGAAATGCTGGAAAAAGCCACCAAAGCCATTCAAAAAGGTAAAACGCCAAACTTCGACGCACCATTGTCATTGACTGCCGAAATTACCCTGCATATGCCAGCACTGATTCCGGATGAATATCTGGGTGATGTGCATCAACGTCTGTTGTTCTATAAACGCATCAGTAATACCGATACCCAGGAAAAGCTGGATAATATCCGGATGGAATTGATTGATCGTTTTGGTATACCGCCGCAACCGGTCAAACAGCTCTTTGCTGTACATCAGATTCGATTGAAAGCCGAGCAGCTTGGTATTACTAAAATTGATATCAGCAATCAGGGTGGGCATATTGAATTTGCACCGGATACTCCGGTTCAAGCCATGACGATTATCCAGATGATGCAGAAACATCCGACCTATTTCCGGATGGATGGCGGTCAACGTCTAAAAGTCATGGTCATGCTGGAAGACTATCAAAAGCGGATTCAGTTTATACAGGATTTACTGGACAGTCTGCTTAAAGAATTGCACTGATTTTATTCGATTAAATCAGCCTGAAAATTCAGTTTGGATTTCATTTTCCAATGAAGTTTGCAGGAACAACAGGCTTGATTTTTTTAATGAATTGTTTACAGTAATTGTTGTGATGTGCTTCGCAACAAATCATGAGAATTTGTCTTTAAACACATTGCTTTCAATATTCAGCTTCAGTTGGATATGTTAGTATTAGCCATCATTCTAATTTTGCATCATTTATAAAGATATGTTTAGTTTGCATCCACAACTTGCTCAAGATACGTTTTTTGTAGGCGACTTTCCTTTGTCAACATGTCGTTTGATGAATGATATGCAATTTCCCTGGCTCATTCTGATTCCACGTGTGCCGGGTGTCTCTGAATTATATGAATTGAGTCAAGCTGACCAAGAGCAGTTTTTAAGAGAGTCAAGCTGGTTATCAAGCCAGCTGGCACGTGTTTTCCGTGCAGATAAAATGAATGTAGCAGCGCTGGGTAATATGGTGCCGCAATTGCATTTTCATCATGTAGTTCGTTATCAGAACGACGTTGCATGGCCGAAGCCTGTTTGGGGTACATCTGCTGTTCCTTATAGCAGTGAAGTACTGGCACATATGCGTCAAACCTTAATGCTGGCTTTACGTGGTCAGGGCGACATGCCATTTGACTGGCGCATGGACTAATCAGCCAAGGCATTCCGAGAACCATGAACAGTTGCGGACTTCAGGGAGTGAGTGAGTGCAATTAGACGACTGGATTCAAAAAGAACCCCATCAGTTTGAGTATTTCCATCGCATGATGGGATACATCATGCTGTCTGTGGTTCTGGTCGTCTTTCATTACACTGAACCAGATACCCAGTATCAGCTTTTTGTTCCATTTTTTTTGTTTCTGGTTTTGCTAATTACACCGAAACTATCTCGCTGGCTGATCTATCGTCATGATTATCACATCCGGCGTAATATTCTTTTCCTGATTGATGTCATTGTCATTTCGGTGGTTTTGGCGGCCGTGCATCTGGACTTGGTCTTGTCCTTGCTGGGTCTGGTCGCAGTGCTCTATACCGCGATCAGCAATAAAATTTCATTTATGATGGCATCTCTAGCCAGCCTGATCGGGATTACGCTTTTTTATCTGGCCAATATTCTGGTCTTTGGGTTTAATAATTATTTCGAACCGACCAGCAGTGAGTTGACCGTTTTAGGCTTTATCTGTCTGATTACCTATTTTGGTGTCGGAAGTTTTTATCAAAGTGGTCGTGTGCAATACATGACCCAGAAAAAAGACCATTATTTCGAACAGATGAACCGTTATATGGAATTTGCCAATCAGCTGAGTCGCTATGCGCCCGTGCAGTTATGGCAATCCATTATGAAAGGTGAATCTGAAGCCAAAATTGAATATAAACGTAAAAAGTTGACGATCTTTTTCTCTGATATTCAAGGCTTTACAGAGCTATCTGAAACTCTGATTCCAGATGATTTAGCATTCCTGTTGAATGACTATCTTCGGCATATGACCGAAATCGCTAAAAATTATGAAGCGACTGTCGATAAATTCATGGGTGATGCCATCCTGATTTTCTTTGGTGATCCGAACTCCGAAGGTGTGGAACAGGATGCTAAGAACTGTATGGAAATGGCATTGGCGATGCGTCAGCAAATGAAATTGCTGCGGGAACGCTGGATTAAAATGGGTTATCCGCCACTGCATATCCGCATGGGGATTTCAACCGGTTATTGCCACGTAGGGAATTATGGGGCTACGCATCGTATGGCTTATACCATTGTAGGGCGTGATGCCAATCTGGCAGCGCGTTTGCAAAGTGCAGCGGAAGTCGATGAAATCCTGATTTCGGAAGATACTCATAATCTGATCAAAGATGATTATCTTTGTGCACCGAAAAAGCCGATATTCTTGAAAGGCATTAAAGCACCTGTAAGAACCTGGCAGGTCATGGAAAAATATGCGTCTCAGAAAGTCGAGTATCAGCGCTGGTTCGATTATGAATATAAGGGCTTTCATTTATTGCTGAATCTGGATGAAGTGCAAAACTTTGAATATCCTGAGCTGATTCATGTACTAGAAAAAATGATTAAACGCATTGAAACTCAGCAGAAAATGACCGATTCACAAGGTATTGTCAAATTGAAGCTTGAGGATGAAGTAATTGAACACATTTAAAGTTCATGTAAATTTACTTTAATTGTTTCTTATAAAGAGAAAAAACCACGCCTGAGCGTGGTTTTTTATTTTAGCCTGCAACGAAAATCTTAGTGATTTTCTGACGCATGGTTAATGGTGTATTTTGGAATTTCAATTTCCAGATCTTCATCGTCCAGTTTAACCTGACAAGAAAGACGTGAATCAGGTTCTAAACCCCAGGCACGATCGAGTAAGTCAGCTTCAACATCATCCATTTCTTCCAGGCTGTCAAAACCTTTGCGTACCACTACATGGCAGGTGGTACACGCTGCTGACATATCGCAAGCATGTTCGATTTTAATGCCATTTTTTAGCAGGCTTTCGCAAAGATTGGCATTTTGTTCGACTTCAAACTCAGCACCTTCGGGGCAAATCTGCGCATGTGGAAGAACTTTAATACGTGGCATAGTCGTTACCTTAAATTAGTTTGAGTTTGACCAGTCGTCGAGTTTAGTGCCCTTAAGAGCTGCATCAATATGTTGATTCATACGTGCTGCTGCAAAAGCATCACTATGTATTTTAAGCTGTTCAACGGCAGATTCAATCGCTTTGATATCTGAACCCTGAAGCTGAGTTTCAAGTTGTGCTTGCGCAGTTTGCAGTGCTGCAAGTTGATCTTCAGTCAACAGACCGGCATCCGCTTTGAGTGCCTGAACCAGTGCTTCCAGCTCACGCTGTGCTTCCACTTTGGTTTCATTCAAATGACGAAGATTCTTATCTTCTTCAGCGAACTTATAACCGTCTAGCAACAGACGTTCAGTATCTTCACCCGATAAACCATAAGATGGTTTGATATCGATTTGAGCCGTCACGCCAGAGGTGGTTTCTTTGGCAGATACAGTCAGCAAGCCATCTGCATCGACCTGGAACGTCACTTCAATACGTGCCTGACCGGCAGTCATTGGTGGAATGCCATGCAGGACAAAACGCCCTAAACTACGGCAATGCTCAACCAGATCACGTTCACCTTGAACCACATGAATCAACATGGCAGTCTGGCCATCTTGATAAGTCGTAAATTCCTGACGACGAGCGACTGGAATCGCAGTATTACGCGAAATTAATCGTTCAACCAGTCCGCCCATGGTTTCAAGACCAAGAGACAGAGGCGTCACGTCTAATAGTAATGAGCCATCAGTTGAGTTGCCAATCAATTGGTTCGCAGTAATTGATGCGCCAATCGCAACCACTTCATCCGGATTAATAGTGCATAGTGGTTCTTGATTGAATACTTCACGCACGGCTTTTTGTACTGCATAAGAACGGGTTGAGCCACCGACCAAAACGACATTTTGAATGTCATCCAGTTCAAGCTTGGCATCACGCATCACACGCTTACATACGCTGATGGTCTTATCCAAAGCAACTTTAATGATCTCTTCAAATGTCGGACGGTCAAGCGTCAATACCTGATCAAGCAATTTGAGTTGAACTGAATCTGCATCAGACAAAGCTTCTTTGGCTTTACGTGCTGCAACCACAAAATGTGCATATTCTGCATCATTCAAGGTGTCAATATTCAGTTGTTTCTTGGCCCATTTCAGGATCAAACGATCTAGGTCATCACCACCGAGGGCAGTGTGGCCACCGGTTGCCAGAACTTCAAACACACCTTGACTAAAACGCAGAATCGAAACGTCAAAGGTACCACCACCCAAGTCGTAGATCACATAGTTGCGATCTGTACTTAAGTTGCTTTCCTGATCGAGACCATAAGCAACAGCAGCAGCGGTTGGCTCATTCAACAAACGTAAAACATTCAAGCCAGCAAGTTGAGCAGCATCACGGGTTGCCTGACGCTGTGCTTCATCAAAGTAGGCCGGAACAGTAATAACGGCACCATTGACCGGATTTTGCAGACTGGCTTCAGCGCGGTCTTTCAACTGCTTTAAAATTTCTGCAGAAATCTCAACCGGCGTCTTACGGCCTTGTGCGGTTTCAAAAGCCGGCATTTCATTCGCTTCACCAACCAACGCATAAGGATGCTGGAATTTGATGTCAGCTTTCGAACGACCCATAAAACGTTTCACAGAAACGATGGTGTTTTTGGGGTCAGTAGTAATGAAAGGCGCAGCTTCATTGCCGTATTGAGTCTGTTGTTCTGCATAATGCACGATAGAAGGAAGTAGCACACGACCTTGTTCGTCATTAAGTACTTTGGCTTTACCTGAAAGAACCGTGGCAACCAAAGAGTGGGTGGTGCCTAAATCGATACCAATCGCAATGCGGTGTTCATGTGGTGCACTTGATTGACCTGGTTCTGCAATTTGCAAGAGAGCCATAGTGTTACATCCTTTGCACGTTAAATATTAAATACTAAAATTAGAAATCATCATCAAGATCAAAGCTGTCATCGTCCAGGAAGCGGTCTTCCGCTTTGTCGATATCGGCCATGACTTTAACGAAGAAGCGTAGTTTGCGCACTGTATCGCGTGCTTCGGCCCAGTCTTCATCCGCATAATCAATTTTGAACTCGCGAACCAAGCCCTCAATCCATTGCTGGACTTCGACTTTCAGTGAAGTTAAATCTTCAGCAGAAGTTGCATCGTCAAGTTGTTCACGAATTTCCAGAGCGTCCTGCAAGAATTCAAAATCACTGATCGACTGATCTAAGTGATAATCCTGTTTCTTGAGAGACAGTAAATACGCTGCACGGCTATCGACCGCTGACAAGGTTTTAAATGCCTGATTGATATCACTTGATTTAATCAGAGCCTGATCTTTGTCTTCAGCTTTATCTGGGTGATATTGTTGCTGCAACTTTAAAAATTCAGTCTTTAAAGCCGCTAAATCAATATCGAGTGCTACAGGAAGGTTGAACAACTCAAAATGATTCATGGGAGATGGGATCCGCGATTAATGAGCAAAAATAACTGTATAAATGCAATTAAAACAGTGTGAAACACACTGTTTTAATGTCAAAAAGAGAATAACTGCCGGGTTTATACAGTGAAGGATTCACCACAACCGCATTCGCCTTTTTTGTTGGGGTTGTTAAATTCGAAGCCTTCGTTCAAGCCGTTTTTAACATAGTCCATCTCCATACCTTCAAGATAAACCAGACTTTTCGGGTCAACGAATACTTTAACCCCAAACTGCTCAAAGGCTTGGTCATGTGCATCGACTTCATCGACGAACTCGAGCACATAGGCCAGACCAGAACAGCCTGAAGTTTTCACACCAACGCGAATGCCTTCACCCTTACCGCGATTTTTTAAATAATTGCTGATATGAGTTGCAGCATTTTCAGTTAAATGGATCATGAAAACTCCGTTAAAATTTCAAAACGTGGAACAATTAAGCTTTAACTTTCTTGCTACGGTAGTCTTCTACAGCTGCTTTAATTGCATCTTCAGCAAGAACAGAGCAGTGTACTTTTACTGGTGGAAGTGCAAGCTCAGTTGCAATATCAATGTTTTTGATTGCTTGAGCTTGATCCAAAGTTTTACCTTTGAGCCATTCGGTCACAAGTGAACTTGATGCAATGGCAGAACCACAACCATAAGTTTTAAAACGTGCTTCTTCAATCACGCCTTCGTCGTTTACCTGAATCTGTAAACGCATCACGTCACCACATGCTGGCGCACCAACCATACCAGTACCAACGTTTTCAGCATTTTTGTCTAAAACGCCAACATTACGAGGGTTTTCGTAATGATCAATTACTTTTTCGCTATAAGCCATGTTGCTTCTCCAAACCTCGGGGTCAGCCTTAGTATTAAATATGGGGGTAAAAAACTTTTCTCAATGAGATAGCAACGGATTTGTTACTATCTCAGGATGAAAATTAGTGCTCAGCCCACTCAACTTTAGAAAGGTCGATACCTTCCTTATACATATCCCAAAGCGGAGAAAGTTCACGTAACTTCTCAACAGCAGCTTTAGTGATAGTCAATACGTGATCGATATCTTCTTCAGTGGTGTACTTACCGAAGCTGAAGCGGATCGAACTGTGTGCAAGTTCGTCTGAAAGACCCAATGCACGAAGTACATAAGATGGTTCAAGTGTTGCAGATGTACATGCCGAACCTGAAGATACCGCAGCATCTTTCAATGCCATCATCAATGATTCGCCTTCAACGAAGTTGAAGCTAATGTTTAGATAGTTCGCTACGTTTTGTGTTGGATGGCCGTTCAGGAACACTTGTTCAAGACCTTGTAAGCCATTCCACAATTTGTCGCGAAGTACGCGTAAACGAGTCTGTTCAGCTTCCAGGTTTTTACCTGCAAGTTCAAATGCTTCACCCATACCGACAATCTGGTGAGTCGCAAGGGTACCTGAACGCATACCACGTTCATGACCGCCACCATGCATTTCAGCTTTAAGGCGTACACGTGGGCTACGACGTACAAACAGGGCGCCAATACCTTTAGGGCCATAGATTTTGTGCGCAGAGAAGCTCATCAAATCTACTTTTAAAGTTGAAAGATCAATTTCAACTTTACCCGCTGCCTGAGCTGCATCGACATGGAAGAAAATCTTGTTGGCGCGAGTGATTTCGCCAATCGCTGCAACATCAGTCACAGTACCGATTTCATTGTTTACCATCATCAGGGAAACAAGAATCGTGTCTGGACGAATCGCTGCTTGTACCATTTCAGGGGTGATTAAACCAGTTTGAGGTTGAGGCTCAATATAGGTAATTTCAAAACCTTCAGACTCAAGCTCACGACAGGTATCTAAAACTGCCTTATGTTCGATTTTAGAGGTAACGATATGTTTACCTTTAGATGCATAGAAATGAGCCACACCTTTAAGTGCAAGGTTGTCTGACTCGGTTGCACCTGAAGTCCATACGATTTCACGTGGATCAGCTTTGATTAAATTCGCAACTTGCTCACGTGCATATTCAACTTTTTCTTCTGCTTGCCAACCATACGCGTGTGAACGAGATGCCGCATTACCAAAGGTACCATCGAATGTTAAGCATTCCATCATACGTTCAGCAACCTGAGGATCTACAGGAGTTGTAGCTGCATAATCAAGATAAATCGGACGTTTCATGTCAAATACCTGTAACCGATAAAAGGGCTGAATCTAAAGGTGCTGATTTTTGGCGTAATGACACAGTCTGGACGTTGTCACGTGCAACCAGATCAGCAAGCGAGATTTTTTCTAAATAATCGGCGATGTGATGGGAGAGTTCCTGCCATAAATCATGAGTCAAGCACATCGCGCCATTCTGGCAATTGCCTTTATGGTCACAGCGAGTCGCATCAACTGTTTCGTTTACAGCTTCAATAATTGCTAACACAGTAATTTCATCTGCATTACGTGCTAAATGGTAACCACCATTTGCGCCACGAACACTAGAAACTAAACCATGACGCTTGAGCTTCGCAAATAACTGCTCAAGATAAGCAACAGAAATAGTTTGACGTGCTGCAATTTCAGCGAGCGTTATCGTTTTTTCAGAAGGCTGCAAAGCTAGATCAAGTAGAGCAGTCACAGCGTAGCGACCGCGAGTGGTTAGGCGCATGATTCGATACACATGGTTAGACTAGATGTGTAGATTTTATGAATCCCGACTAAATTAGTCAAGTTATTTTTAGTAGACCTTAGTGGGATTTAATTTTTGGAGAATGAAAGATTTACATGCTCAGCCAATTATACACTAATAACGTAATCAAAAGTACGCTGCTCAGGCCAAAAATGATATTAATACGCTTTTGACGGCGTTCGATCCGTTTCAGGCGGTTTTTATACTGTTTGACTTCCACTTGCAGGGTATTGATCTTGGAGCGCTGTTCTTCAATTTTCTTTAAAAGCGGTGCAATACGCTTTTTAGAAGCAATAATTTCCGCTTCATCCGTCGGCGCATCAGACAGCCAGTGTTTCCAGTCGGCTAGTACTTTTGGCAAGCTGAATACGGTTAACAGATCACGAAACTCATCTTTTAAAACCTGATTGCCATCAATGCGCATGCTACGAATACTGCGACGATTGCCAAAAATGAAAATTTTAATCAGATCGGGAAGTGTAGTGCGCACATCCAGGTCGACAATGCGGCCCGGCGCTTTATGGTCAAATAATAGTCCATTGGGGGTGAATTGCACATAAAAGTCGAAATACGGAATATAGCTATTGATTTTAATCGAGATGTTTTCATCTACAAACTTTTTGGCCTGTAATGCAACAACACGATCATGCTTGAGAATGAAGGTAAATATTGTCTCTAAAACAATTAACGTCATCGTAAGCAACAAATGCGGTTGATTTTGACTTTGTTGCGATTCGCTCATATACAACCAATCCTTACCTGAAATATAAAGTGAAAAAGCTTCCTGCTTGTGAAGAGATTTCAGGGTTAAATCAAATTAGACTTGAAATAAATTGCTTTGTAGAACAGTTTATCAAATCTATCAAGTACTAAATTTGCTATTATGCAGTGGTTTTGTAGAATAATTTATAATAATTGCGCAGAAAACAAACAGGAGCCGTGCACATGGACAAGTCAAAAACAGCACAAGACTCAGCTGAAGCTTCGAATGAGAAAATGCTGAAACCCAAGTCTAAATCTGCCTCGGAGCGCAAATCGGTTCTTGATTTTCGTAAATACACCAAACAGATCTGGTTGGCTGGACTCGGGGCATTTTCACGTGCAGAAGAAGAAGGCAATAAACTGTTTGACTCGCTGGTCAAGGTCGGGGAAGAACTTGAATCTAAAACTGCAGATATTGCCGATCAAACTGTAGAGAAGGTTTCAGAAAGAGCCAAAGAGTCGGTCACAGACACCAAAGACAAAGTGGAAAAATTAATCGACAACTCTGTTCATCACTCATTGAATCGTATAGGATTAGTCACACTGAAGGATGTACAGTATTTGGAACGTTTAATTCTCCAGTTGCATGCCAAGGTTGATCAGTTGACTGCGGAACAAGAAAAAATGAAAGAAGAATTGCCGAAAAAACTTAAATAAAATGACTTTATTTATTATTCAATGTTTTTTTCGCATATTTTTTGAAAAAAAAGAGGTTCTTAAGTATTGCGTTTATACCTAAAGCATTGCTATAAAGGCGTTATGGCATGTTAAACCAATTCTTGAACCTTAAATAAACGATATTAAGAGGACGTAATCTTCATGAATAAATCAGAATTAATTGATGCAATTGCAGAAAAAGGGGGATTATCTAAGGCTGACGCAGGTAAAGCTTTAGATGCTACAATTGCTTCTGTTACTGAAGCTTTAAAATCGGGTGATACAGTAACTTTAGTGGGTTTTGGTACTTTCGGTGTGAAAGAACGCGCTGCACGTACTGGCCGTAATCCACAAACTGGTGCTACTCTTGAGATCAAAGCAAGCAAAGTACCTAGCTTCAAAGCAGGTAAAGGCTTAAAAGACGCTGTAGCTTAAGCTTACCCAGCGACGAAACGCGCCTTCTTTGGCGCGTTTTTTATTGATAAATTTAATTGTGATGATTAACACATTCATTCAATGGGTATTTTCGGTTAAAATCCTTTGCAAATAAAATATTGGAATACTTATGGAAGCTTTTCGTAAAGTTATTAAGGGTTGGTTGGGCAAAGTCTTGCTCGTTCTGTTTTTGACCCCGTTAGCACTTGTAGGTATTGAAGGATATTTTAGCAGTGGAAACTCTGATGCAGCAAAATCAGTGAACGGGACTGAAATATCTCAAAAAGAATTAGAGTCACTGACCAAATCATTTAAAGAACAATATCTCAGTTATGCCAATGGGGATGAAACTTTACTGAATCAAAGCTTCATTGACCAGAAAGCCATGGATACGCTGGTTGCACGTACTTTATTGCTGCAACAGGCTGAAGAATTAGGGATCAGTCTGAGTGACCAGCAAATTGAACAGATGATTGCTCAGCAGCCTACTTTTCAGCAAGATGGAAAGTTCTCGAATGCTTTATATGAAAATTATCTAAAATCAATTGGCATGACTAATCGCGCTTTGATCGAAAGTTTACGTAAAGATCATGCGCTGAAGATGCTGTCATCGACTTTTCTGGATTATCCATTGGTAAGCTCAGTCGAAATGCAGCAGATTGCTGATTTACAAACTGAACAACGTCATATTCATATTTCTAGCATTAATCTGGACAGCTATAAAAAAGATGTCAAAGTGACGGATGCAGACATTGCTGCCTATTATGAAAAGCACAAAACACTGTTTAAACAGCCGACCAGTGTAGATGTCGACTATGTGGTGTTAAAGCCAAGCGATATTCAGGTGGAGAGTTTAGCGGTTACAGAGGCTGAGCTTCAGGAAGCCTATACCGCCTTTGTTGCAACACAAAAACAGACAGTTAAACCAGATGTGAAGCATATTTTAATTACGGCGGACAGTCGTAGTGATGCTGAAGCAAAAAAACTGGCGACCGAGATTGCAGCCAAAATTAAAGCCGGTACTACTTTTGCTCAGGCAGCAGCACAATATTCTGAAGACCCTGAATCTAAGTCTAAAGGTGGCGCGCTTGCCGTTTATGAAGAAGGTGTATTTGGTACTGCATTTGATCAGACGGTTAGTTCTTTAAAATCGGGTCAGGTGTCTGCACCAGTGAAAACAGATTATGGTTACCACATCATTTCTGTGCAAACGCCAGATGTTGCAGTTCCTTCTTTTGAATCACAAAAAGCACGTTTGTCTGAAGAAGCCTTGGCTGCTAAAAAATCCAATGCATTCTCTGATACGGTCAATACGCTAAATGATATGGTGGTAGGAAGTGATTCTCTGGATGTCGTTACACAGGAAGTTAAAGGTGTACAAGTCCAGAAAGCCCAAGGTGTAACACTTTCGACCCGTGATCCTGTGCTGAGCGATGCTAACCTCAAAGTCAAATTGTTTAATGACGATGTTAAAAACGGTGATCGTAATGCTTCATCAAGCATTCAGTTAGCCAATGGTGATGTAGCCTGGATAAAGGTGCGTAATTATCATGCAGCCGGCGAACAAACACTGGCAGAAGCAAAACCCCGTGTTAAGGCTCAGTTGATTGAAGACAAGGCAGCTGCTTTGGCAAAAGCAAAAATTCAGAAAGCTTTGGATGAGTTCAAAACCAAACCGGCTGCAGCAGTGGCGAAAGGTGATTTGATCTTTGAAGATGCTGGCGTTTACACACGTGCTGAAGGTTTACTAAAACGTGATGTACAGCGTGCGGCCTTTAGTCTGCCGACACCAAAAGCAGGCCATTGGTCAGTGACCACAGCGAAAATGCCGAATGAGCTGGTTGTGGTTGCGGTATCAGAAGTGAAGAAGAACCCGGTAGATGTATTGAGTGCAGAACAACGCAGTGAGTTGGTGAAGTTATATCAACAACTTCGTGGTCAGCAGGAATTTGATGACTATACGCGTTACCTGAAATCTCAGGCAAAAATCAAATAAAATTGTTGTATAAAAAACCAGCCTGCGGGCTGGTTTTTTATTTTCTAAAACTTATAGTTTTATAGGTAATAATATTAAATATCTGATATATAATTATTTTAGGCTGTAATCCAGTCTATATTCATTCAGCATAAATAAAAAATGATAAGGCATATAATGAAAAAAATATCGTATTTTAATCCTGTTTCGCAGCATGCGCAGGTCGTTAAATCACCTCACTATCACCCACAACCAAATAAACCTGGAAAAGGTCATGAACCAAATAAACCGGGGAAAGGTTATGTTCGCGATGAAACTGCAATTATTCTCAAACCTTCTACGCCTGAGGTAACGGAGTTTGGTAGCCAAATTGTTGGTATAGCCGATCCGTTTGTTACTATTATTGCAACTTATAATGGTCAGCAATATCAAACTAATGCTGATGCGCAGGGAAGTTGGTCACTGAATAATCCTATCTCAGGCACTGGCTCAGTGACGATTGTTGCTGTAAATGCAAAAGGAATTGTTTCCTTAGAAATTGGATTAGCGCAAATAGCACCACTACCTCCGAGTATACCTGTGTTTTCTCAAGAGGGTGATTATTTAGTCGGTACGGCTGATCCACATGTGACGGTGGTGGTTAGGCATAATGGTGTTGAATATAACACCGAAGCTGATGCAAATGGGCAATGGATACTTCTAAATCCGATTGTGCCGGGTACTTTTATAGAAGTATTTGCTCGTAATGAACTTGGAGAAGAGTCTCCACCTATTATTTCTGGTATGGCACCACTTCCTGAAATTCCGGTATTTCCAGATTGGGCACCTATTACCCCAGTGATTTTAGAGCAGGGTGAATATCTATCAGGTAAAGCAACCCCTCATACGCAGATTATTGTGATGGCAAATGATTATGAATATTCAACCAGTGTTGATGGTCAGGGGAATTGGTCGTTACTCAACCCAATTGCACAAGGAGGAACTTTAGAGATTTATGCGGTAAATGATTTAGGTATTCGATCTAACATCATTGCATTGGCGATTCCTGTGGTATTTCCTGAGCCAGAATTACCTGTTATAGAGCCAGAACAGCCAAGTTACATCTTGTTTGAGCCAGTTGTCCCTACTATTTTGGAAAATGGCGAACAGCTTACTGGCGAGACAATGCCTTACGGTAAAATTGTGATTCTTGCTGATAGTCAGGAATATGTGACTTATGCAAATGCAAAGGGTGAGTGGAGTATAGAAAATCCAATTGCACAAGGTGGCTTCTTGACTTTATATTCGGAGAATGCAGCAGGCCAGCGTAGTGAAACTATTTCATTAGCAAAAATTAATTTTCCATTAAACGTGGAGCAACATGCTTCTATTGAGGATATTCTTACTACAGCGATTGAGCAAGATGAAGAATCTGCAAGTTTAGAAAATGATCATCAAGATATTCAGGTTGATTTAACATTGCTCCTACAAGATATAGAAAGGCCGACTACATCAGTTTCACTCATTGAGCCGATTGTGGTGGAAGCACGAGAAGAAAGCTTCGAAGTCCCTTATTTTGCCGACCAAAATATTAATTCACAGCTTATACAACAGCAGCTATTTGATCAGATTAATATTATTGGATAAAAAAGGGAGCATTTGCTCCCTTTTTTAATTATTCAGCACGAATAATCAGTTCATAACCGGTATATTTGCGCATATTAATTACGCCAGTATCCAGAATTAAATACTGACCCTTGATGCCTTGTAATTTGCCACGAATGACAGGAGTTTTATCCAGATTATGCGATTTAATCTTTTCTGGATATTGTTCTACCGGATAAATAAATTCTCGTGCGAATTCATCTTCCAATACTTCAATATTTTCATTAAATTCTAGATTCTGATTAAATTCTTCACGAATGCTTTGAATTTTAGGCGCGAATTCTTCTAAAAGTTGTTCACGCACTTCAATCAGATTCAATGGTTCTGCTTCACCTTTGAGCAGCTTGCGCCAGTCAGTCTTATCAGCAACCTGAGTACCAAACATGACCTCAAGCTTTCCAGAAAGACGACGTGAGCCCACTTTCATAATCGGCAGGGCTTGGGTCGCGCCCTGATCAAGCCAGCGGGTCGGCATTTGGCTGGTACGGGTAATACCGACCTTTAATGCGCTAGAATTGGCCAAATAGACAATATGTGGCTGAAAGCAGACATTCTGTGCAAACTCATCTTCGCGGCAAGTGCCCAAATGATAATGGCAAGTCTCTGGTTTCATGATGCACATATCACATGAAGCATTGGTTTTAAAACATTTAAAACAGTGACCTTGCGAAAATGATTTGGAAGTTTTGTTGCCACAAGACACGCAGTAAATATTACCGGTCCATTCAATCTCGATTTCTTGGCCTAAATTAAACGGAAGATCAATTTCTGCACGATCTAAAATTAATTTATATTCAACATTTGCCCGCTGTATCTGTTGATCAGTTACACTAAGGTCCTTGAGGCCGACGTGCATTTTATGACAAATGCCCTGAAGTTCCATAAAAATTACTCACTTAAATCATAAGGATGCAGTTATGGCTGAGCAGAATGTCATTACTTCAATGCTAGACGATTTCGCACAGGAACAGCCAATTCATACTGCTATTTGTATTGGGCAGGACTTGAGCCAAGTCCAGTTTCAGCCAGCTATTCAATGGTCCTATTTTAGCGTATCTGACTTTTTAAATCTGCCTTTTCAGCAACGTTATGACTTGGCTGTGGTGATGCTGGATACTGCAGAAACAGAACATTTGTCTGAACAGATCATGAGTCAAATTCTGGTGAAATTACGTGATTTGTTTGCCAAACGGCTAGTGGTGATCAGCCGGCTGCAAAATGAAAAGTTATTGAGAGCTTTAGGATTTACCCAGCTGATTGACAAGACCACACATGAGGCCGATTTTGCGCTGTGGCAGTTTAATATTTTAACCTATAAGCACGTGCCAGACTGGTTTAACTCCAAATTTTGGGCTAATCCGGAAAACTGGGATAAATTTCGCTGGTAAACCGAAAACCTGCTTAACCAAGATTGCAAATATTAACACAATCTTGCCTAGACAATATGAGGGCAGGCCGTATTCTGTAATTAAGATGCACATAGGATATAGGACATGACAAACCTGAGTAGTATTGTGGAAATATTAGCAAAGCAGGCATTGGGTGGCGGGCAGTCGCAGCAAAAGTCCTCACAACAAGGTGGCTTGGCAGATATCCTAGGGTCTGTGCTAGGGCATTTAAACCAGTCAAATCCTCAGCAAAATCAAAATCCTCAAAACCAGCAGAATCAAACCGGTCAGCAGAACCGACAAAATGGTCTGGGGGCAATTTTAGGTTCAGTACTAAGTCAGTTTGGTGGTGGTAGTACTCAAAGTACTGCCCAGCCTCGTTCAGGACTAGGTGGTTCTACCGGTAAAACCTTATTGATTGCAGTACTGCCTTTAGTACTGGCCTGGATTCAAAAACAGGGCGGTTTACAGGGTGCATTAGATAAGCTTAAAGGACAGGGGCTCAATAGTCAGGTCGATGATTGGGTGTCGACCGGTCCCGGTGAAAATGCAAATGTCGATCCGCAGCAGGTGCAAAAACTGTTTGATGAGCAAGAAGTTGAAGAAGTTGCACAGCAAACCCATGCACCGAAGCAGGATGTGTATAGTGCGATTTCACAGGTCTTGCCGCAGATTATTGATTCGCTTACTCCACAAGGTGAGCAAACCAGCAAGCAGGAAGCCAATAATGATATTCAAAATGTATTGAATATGGTTTCAGGACTTCTTAAAAAATAAATATAGACATTAAAAAATCCCGATATCTGTCGGGATTTTTTAATAACTATCAAATGATTTAGAATTTAATCTAGATTCATGCTGAACAGCTGATTAGATTTACAAATTTTCTTAGCAACATAATGAGATTTTCTCATGCGAATCAGGATAATCTGCGACTGAAAACCGAGTTCACCAAACTCAGGTTCTACCTGTACATAATGCAGTTGCCCATACTCATCCCGTACCCGCGCTTGAGCAGAAAAACCGGGTCGGGCATTGCCACTGGAAATTGTCGCCAAACGGCCAAGTAAATTGACATTGTTCTTTTTATATTTAGGTGGAATGACCTGATCCAGACAGTGAATCATAAAAATAGTAAAAAAAGTCGCAATGATTAAAGCCGGAATAATCAGGTAATAAGCAGGCAGAAATTTAAATTCCTGAGAATAGATCAGGAACTGTAAAACATAGCCGGCAAAACTAAAATTCATCAGGAAGAAAAACACAATCAAGGTTTTGGAAAATTTGACGTTTAGTAGATCCATCTGCTGAAAGTCATAAGGTGAAATTTTTTGCAGAAACTTGCTGGGTCTGAGTCCAAAATAGAAACCAATGGTTTTCACCACACCGAACAGAATAATCGCCAATAAACTCAGATGAAAAGGCATCAGGTTATAGTCTAGAAAAAATGCAGGCATGGTGAAGTCCGTTTTAGTCTTATTCTGAGAGGTAAATTCCACCATCAGAATGCACGGTAATCTCTACTTTTTCAAGTGCTTGACCTTGGCAAGGCCCAGAAATGCATTCACCGCTTTCTACCAGAAACAAGGCGCCATGCGTGGAGCATTCAATAAATTCCTGATCGCGATCCAGAAACTGGTTTTCCAGAAATTCCAGTTCGACCTGCAAATGCGGACACAGGTTTTGATAGGCATAGAAGGCACCGTCACGCTGTGTGATAAAGATATTATCTCCATCGGGAAGCTCAAAAGAGCGTGCTTCGCGTTCTGGAACGTCTTCGGTCATGCAAATTTTAAACATTAAGCACATTCCTTTTGAAAGTCTTGTAATAATGCCGCATAGTCTTCAACTGCCAAGCGCGGACCAAATTGTGAAACCACCTGGCTCGAAATAAGAATCGCCAGTTCAGCCGCAGCTTGAAGACCCAAATTGGCATTCAATCCGTACAGGAAAGCCCCGGCAAAAGCATCGCCGGCACCATTCGCATCGACTGCGATGACCTTACGGCCAGGCACTTTAAAGGTATTCTCATGATCTGAAATTAGAGCACCTTCGGCTGACATTGTAATGACAACGTACTTGCTAATGGCTTTTAGCTTGGTCATTGCGGCATCTACGCTACTCGTTTCTGTATACATCATGGCTTCATCCTGGTTACACAGTAGCAGGTCAACGCCATCGCCAATCATTTCATCCAGACCGGCACGCGCGTATTGCACCATGGCAGGATCAGATAAAGTTAGAGCAATTTTAACGCCATTAGCACGGGCAATATCACGTGCTTGTTGTACCGCATGACGTGCTGTGTCAGAAGTTGATAAATAACCTTCGAGATATAGCCATTTCGCGCTATGTAATGCGCTGAAATCAATTTGTTGATCGGTCAGTTCGGCCGTAATACCCAGGTAAGTATGCATGGTACGTTCAGAATCAGGGCTGACCAGAACCATACATGTCCCTGTCACGCCTTCACTGATCGATTGGGTGGTGGTTTTAATACCGGCATCATTTAAACCTTTCAGGTAGATGTGTCCCAGTTCGTCATTGCCGACACGACAGCCATAAAATGCAGAACCACCGAGCGCAGAAAATGCCACAGTAGTGTTGGCTGCTGAACCGCCTGAAGCCTGACCTTTATACACTTGAGTCGCTTGAAGATTTTGATAAAGAGTGGCCTGAGTCTCACCATCTGCAAGTTGCATGGTGCCTTTTTGCAAGTGATGTGCAGTTAAAAAGTCATCAGAAACTTTAAATTCTTGGTCAATCAGCGCATTACCAATCGCAAAAAGATCAACAGTTGCCATGTTCAAATATCACATTAAAAATGAAAGTCCTAAGTTTACACGATTGCTTGGGATTGCTGTAGTTTGCTGAATCATTTTCAAATACTTTTCAAAAATGCTGTATTTTGTTCAGCAGCTATCTTTGGTCTAAAAACTGACTTATTTTTGTGCACTAGGGCGCTGCAGCATTGATTTAAGGATCACATTTTATTTATAAAGAGATATCGCTCCTGGCATGATACTTTAAGTCGCTTGGCAACAGTCATTCTTCACAACAATTTCAAATAGTGTGCGTATATGAATATTAAAATTGTAACAGCCGAACAACTCCCGGATCAGATCGAAACACTGGCAACTCTGGCACGTAAAGAAGGCTATAATTTGGTAGATAAGTTAATAGAAGAATATCGCACCGGGAAAAACTGCTTTAGCCACGCCAATGAATATTTGGTGGTGGCGCATGATGGCAAGAAACTGGTTGCCTGTGGCGGCTTAAACCAGCAATGGGGAGATAATGGTATTGAAGAGCGGATTGGTCGGGTACGCCGTTTCTATGTGCATCCGAAATATCGTCAGCATGGCGTAGGCAAACAGCTTTTGGCTTATTTGGAACAGTTGGCACGTCCGCATTATTCAGCTTTGTGCTTGCAAACAGATACCCGACTGGCCGCCAGTTTTTATCAAAAGCAAAATTATGTATTTGTAGAAAATAATCCAAGCTATAACTATTTTAAATATCTGATTTCTTAAGCTTGTAAATACTCATCTAGATGCAGGAAGTAAATTTGATGATTTAATTTTCAAATGATCAAGTTTACTTAATTCGATCAAAATCCTCGGTTTTCAACGTGAATAATTCAAACAACTAAAGCTATAATGCGCTTAGTTATTTTAATTAAAGCATTAGGAGATCGCATGACTGTAGATGTCACTGAAACCATTTCTCAAACTGTACATCCTGCGTTTCAGTTGGTACGTCAACAACATGTTGAAGCTTTAGACATTTTCGTGTCTGAATATAAACATAAAGTGACTGGCGCCACGCATTATCATCTGGCGACCAATCACGACGAAAATGTCTTTCTGGTGGCGTTTCGTACCCAGCCGATGGATTCTAAAGGCGAAGCACATATTCTGGAACATACTGCGCTGTGTGGTTCAGAAAAATTCCCGGTGCGTGATCCATTCTTCCTGATGATTCGCCGTTCATTGAATACTTTCATGAATGCCTTTACTGCGGCGGACTGGACTGCTTATCCATTTGCGACCCAAAACAGCAAGGATTTCCAGAACCTGCTCGAAGTGTATATGGATGCAGCATTTGCTGCGAACCTGAATCCATTGGATTTTGCCCAGGAAGGCATTCGCATTGAGCTGGAAAATGGCGAGCCTGTCTATAAAGGCGTAGTTTTTAATGAAATGAAAGGTGCGATGAGTTCGCCTTCAGATCAGCTTTATCACACGCTGGCGCATCATTTATTCCCGAATACGACCTATCACTATAATTCTGGTGGGGATCCTAAAGATATTCCTGATCTGACTTACCAGGAGTTAGTTGATTTCTATAAGTCACATTACCATCCAAGTAATGCAGTCTTCATGACCTTTGGCAATAAAACAGCATTCGAACTGCAAGAGCAGTTTGAAAATCTGGCATTGTCCAAATTTGAAAAAGGTCAGACGCTGTATCCAACACCTGAAACCCGTTTGACTGCACCATTGACGGTGACAGACAGCTATGCTGTTGATGCTGAAGACCTGCAGGACAAGACCTATCATGTGCTGTCATGGTTATTGCCAGAAGCCAGTGACATTAAACTGCGTTTAGGTATGCGTTTAGTTGAAGGTATCTTGTTAGAAGATTCAGCATCACCACTGCGTCATTATCTGGAAACGTGTGGTTATGCTGATGCAACAGGTCCATTCATGGGCGTGGATGATTCTAATTTTGAAATGACTTTCTACTGTGCGGTACAGGGTTCAAATCCTGAACATGCAGAAGAATTTAAAAATGGTGTGTTTAAGGTTCTGGAAGAGGTTGCGTCTAAACCGGTTGATCAGAACATGGTCGATGCGATTCTGCATCAAATTGAATTGCATCAGCGTGAAATCAATGGTGATGGTACGCCGTATGGTCTGAGCCTGATTCTGAGCGGTTTGGGCAGCGCAATTCATCACCGTGATCCGGTCGAAGTTTGGGATGTGGACTCTGCGATTGCCGCAGTTAAGGAAGAACTGCAAGATCCAATGTGGCTTTCCAATCTGATCAAAGAGCATTTGCTGGATAATCCGCATCGTGTCCAATTGACACTGGTTCCGGATGCGACTAAATCTGCCAAAGAAGCAGCGGATGAAAAAGCGCGTCTGGCTGAAATTGGCAAGAATCTGACTGAAGAACAGAAAGCTGAAATTATTGCGCAGACTGAAGCATTGAATGTGCGTCAGGACACGCTGGATGACTTGAATTTATTGCCGAAAGTCGGTCTGGAAGATGTGCCTGCGGAATTACAGATTGTGCAAGGTCAGTTACGGGAGATTATCTGTAACCACGTCGATACGCCATTGAATCTCTATCATGCCGGTACTAATGGTATTTATTATCAACAGGTTCTGGTTAATATTCCGGATGAAGTGGTGCAGTCGCCTTACTTTAACCTGCTGTCGATCCTGATGGGCGAGGTCGGTGCTGGTGAATATGATTATCTTGAATTCCAGCAACTGCAGACAGCGGTAAGTGGCGGTCTGGGCATGGGCGCATCTTTGCGTTCTAAAGTCGATGACAAAAACAAGATTACTGCCTGGCTAACGTTGACCACCAAATCTTTGGTGAATCATCTGGATGCAATTCGTCTGTTAAAGATCGGTTTTGAACAGCTTCGTTTTGATGAGAAAGACCGTATTGTTGAACTGTTACAACAGCGTAAAACGCGCTGGCAGTCACGTATTTCTGGTTCTGGACATAGCTATGCAATGCAAACGGCTTCACGTCAGCATAGTGCATTGGCTTTGCGTGATTATCACAATACCGGTTTGGGTGCATTGAACTGGCTGATCGAGCTGGTGTCTAAGATCGAAAAAGATCCGGCTGAATATGATCTGCTGATTGATGAATTAAAACGGATTCATCGGGTCTTTTTGCAAGCACCAAAGCAATTCCTGTTAGTCTGTGAAGAGCCGCAGTCTGAGCATCTGATCGAAGAAATTCAGAATGTCTGGGATAAACTTGAAGTTGATTCTGCACCAGTTTCATTAACTCAAGTCGAAAAAGTAACCCATGACCAGCACGAAGCCTGGTTGATTCAAGCCAATGTCCAGTTCTGTGCGGCTGCTTATCCAGCTGTTGAAGTTTCACATCCTGATGCTGCTGCATTGATGGTACTGGCGGGTTATTTGCGTAATGGCTTCCTGCACAGTGCCATCCGTGAAAAAGGCGGTGCCTATGGTGGTGGTGCCAGCTATGACGGGAATGCCTGTTCATTCCGTTTCTACAGCTATCGTGACCCACGTCTGGCAGAAACTTTCCAGGATTTTGATGCGAGTATTCAGTGGTTACTTAATGCACCACAACAGCCACACCAGTTGGAAGAAGCCATTCTGGGTCTGATTGCCAGCATGGATAAACCGGGTTCACCGGCAGGCGAAGCCATTACTGCATGTTATTCTTACTTGCATCAACGTACGCCAGCGTTCCGTAAAAAATTACGTGAACGTTTATTGAATGTCACACTGGATGATTTGCAGCGTGTTGCACAGACCTATCTGGTCGAGCAGCAGGCGACGAAAGCCATTGTAGCGCCAGTGGCAAAACGTGAAATGCTGGAACAGCTTGGTTTTGTAATTCAACAAGTTCTATAAATAAAAAAAAGAGGATAATGGATGGCGCTTAATTCGTTTAAGCGCTCAACTCTACAGCTGAGCGTTTTGCTGGGCTGTGCAGTTGGGACGCAAGTGAATGCGGAAGAAACAGTAGTCAACAGTCCCACGCCGGCAACGGCTGAAGCTTGTGCTGCACTGGAAATTAGTGCAGAGCGTCTGGCCTGTTATGATACTTTATTTAAAATTCCGGTTACTGATAAGCCTGCAATCGTTTCTGAACGTCGTGCAGCAGCAGAAATTGCGCCTGAACCCGACAATTTAAAAGCGAAAATTGGTCAGACTGTTTCCAATATTTACGCTTCTGAAGGATCAAAGCTGACGCCGAATCTGTCTTTGCTGGATAGCCGCTGGGAACTCTCTCCGGAAAGTAAATTAGGCACCTGGAACATTCGTTCTTATCAGCCGGTGTATTTGATGCCAGGTTTCTGGACATCAAACAAGAATGAATTACCCGAGAGTGAAAATCCCAATAATATAGAGACAGAGAAACAGAATCTCACTTCAACCGAAGCAAAGTTTCAGCTGTCTTTAAAGACCAAGGCGGTTGAAAATATTTTGGGAGATAATGGCGATCTCTGGCTTGGTTATACTCAATCTTCGCGTTGGCAGGTGTATAACTCGGAAGAATCTCGTCCGTTTCGTGAAACTAACTATGAACCTGAAGCCAGCTTGGTTTTTCGTACCAACTATGATCTTTTGGGTCTTAACTGGCGTATGTTGGGACTGACCATCAATCATCAGTCCAATGGCCGTTCTGATCCGTTATCACGTAGCTGGAATCGGGTGATGCTGAATCTTGGTTTTGAAAAAGACAATTTTGCCTTGATGGTTCGTCCTTGGTATCGCTTTGAAGAGAAGCGAGAGGATGATAACAATCCTGAAATCAAAAACTATATTGGCCGTGGAGACATGACCGCATTTTATCGTTATAAAGAGCATGATTTTTCATTAATGCTGCGACATACTTTAAAAGGTGGAGATGAAAACCGTGGAGCGGTACAGTTCGACTGGTCATTCCCGATTAGTGGGCGTTTGCGTGGCCAATTCCAGCTTTTTGATGGTTACGGAGAAAGTCTGATTGATTATAATCACCGTGCCACGTATGTCGGTTTAGGTGTCTCATTGATGAACTGGTTCTAAGATTCCAAGTTTCATGACCTTATAATGAAAATAAAAAACCATGCCGATGCATGGTTTTTTCTAGGTAGATTAACCAATCTGGATTTCTGAAGGCGGATGTTTGAGACGACTCTTTTTGGGAGTCGCAATAAAATAAGCAAGCGTCAGTGGCCCTAGACGCCCTGCGAACATTAACAGCATTAGAATGATCAAACTGGCAGGTTGTAGCTCCTCAGTTACCCCTCGGGACAAACCGACGGTACAAGCTGCAGACACAGCTTCAAACAACAAATCCAGAAAATCATGTTCAGGTTCCAGGATTAATAAGCTCATAAAACCCATCATGATCAGCGCTGCAGTAATACACACTACGGCCAATGCTTTAAAGGTGGTTTTTTCAGGAATAGAATGATTAAACAGCCGGATTTCATCTTCGCGTCTTAAAAAGCTGATCACGCTGATCACGACAATAATAAATGTGCCAACTTTAATGCCACCTGCCGTACTTAAGGAACCTCCACCAATAAACATTAGAAATATGGTAACTAGAGTGGATGCATCACTCATTTGTTCCATTGGCAAGCTATGAAAACCTGAAGAGCGGGGAACGGTGGCATGGAACCAGGCATTCACGGCCTGATCGCCCAAACTCATGAGACCTAAGGTCTGTGGATTGGAAGCCTCCAATAGCCAAAGTACGATAAAAGCACTTAGGTTCAGACCCAGAATCGTTGAGAGGATTAGCTTGCTGTTGGTACTCAACTTACGCCAGCGCTTATGTTCTTTGACGTCCATCAGCACCAGAAAACCGATACCGCCAATGATATACAACATACTGATGGTAAAGGTAATCAGATATTGTCCTGAAAAACTCATCAGACTGTTTGGAAAAAGCGAAAATCCACCATTATTAAAAGCGGAGACACTATAAAAGGCTGCATAAAATAATGCATCACTGAACGAATATTCTTTAAGCCAGGACAAGGTCAGAATCAGCGTGCCAATCGCTTCAAAGAACAGAGAATATAAAAACACGGCTTTAATGGTAAAACTGACTTTCTTTAGGCTGGTTTGACCGATAGACTCCTGTGCCATGACTTGTTGTTTTAGCCCCATTTGCGGTGCCATGCTCATCACTGCCAGAATGGCAAAGGTCATAAAACCCAAGCCGCCGCATTGCAACAAAAACATAATCACGATTTGACCAAATACGGTATAGGCCTCACCGACATTCACCACTGATAGCCCGGTAATAGTCACAGCAGAAGTTGCTGTAAATATCGCCTCCAGCCAGCTGATTTCCCCATGATGTGCAATAGGCAGCATCAGCAGCAGTGAGCCGATCAGAATTAGTCCGAGAAAACCCAAGGCCAGTAAGCTCGGAGGACTGAGGTTAATCGTCCTGTATTGCTTTAAATCAGAACTTTTCATAGATGTTTAAAATATTTAGCAAGACGGCGCAAAGGTTCCAGCAATCCTTCAACCAGTAAAATATCACCTTCCTGAAGAATCTGATTGGCATCTACGTGATATTGCAATGTAGATCCGCGTTTATGTAATAAGGTAGTGATTTCAGGAGCATGCTTCATCAACTGATTCAGTGGCGTACCATGATGATCTGCATGAATTTCAATTTTGACAATATAATGATCATCCTCAAGCGCCATATAACGACTGACCATCGGATAGCTTAATGACTGTGCCACCCGAACGCCCATATCTTCTTCAGGATGAATGATTTTTTCAACATTGAGATGGGTCAGAATCATGTGATGGGATTTGGATTTGGCCTTCACCCAGATTTTCTTCACGCCCATATTTTTTAAGTGCAATACACACAGAATGCTGGCCTCAATATCCTCTCCAATTGCCACAACAACGGCATCACAGCGCTGAATGTTCAGCTCATCCAGTACATGTTCATCGGTTGCATCGGCAATCACGGCATGGGTCAGTTGATCGGAAATGTTTTCTACATATTTTTTATTCAGGTCGATTCCGATCACTTCATGCTTCAGACTGATCAGTTGAGTCGCTACTGTTGCACCGAAGCTGCCCAGCCCAATGACTGCAAATAAAGCCATGAATATTTCCCTAAATCTTTTTATTTCAAATCAGTTCGTGTCTAAGTAAGTATCTTAAAGATTTTTATAGTTTTCAGCTATCTGGCCTTACATAAATACTTCATACATTTTTTTTAGCCGGACATAAAAAAACCGCCTCGAAAGGCGGTTTATGTTTGAGAGAATTACTTCAAGAAACGTTGATAACCCAGATTATTGGTAATTTCCTGATATGGATAGGTAATGGTTTCGAGAGTTTCGATCAAACCGTCCGGATTTTGTTGTGCATCGGTCGCTTCAAGACCCACCAGAACACGTCCTTCAGCAGCGCCGTGGTTACGGTAGTGGAACAGGGTAATGTTATGGGTCGGGCCCAGACGTTCCAGGAACATCAGTAAAGCGCCAGGACGCTCCGGGAATTCCACTCGGAACAGGCGTTCATTTTCAATATCGGCATGACCACCGATCAGGTAACGGATATGCAGTTTGGCCACTTCGTCATCAGACAGATCATCAACGTCATACTGGAACTTTAAGGTTTCATAAATTTCTTGACGTTCTTTCTCGCCATTTTTTAGACTAATACCGACAAATACCTGTGCAGCAGAAGCATCGCTGGCACGGTAGTTAAATTCAGTAATATTACGACCTTGCAAGGCACGGCAGAAGCTCAGGAATGAACCTTTCTGTTCTGGAATGGTCACGGCAAAAATCGCTTCTTTGCGTTCACCCAGTTCGGTACGTTCAGCAATATAACGTAAACGGTCGAAGTTCATGTTGGCGCCGCAGACAATCGACACCATGTTTTTCCCTTCGATGCCATGTTCAGCTACGTACTTTTTGATGCCGGCCAGTGCCATTGCACCAGATGGTTCGACAATGCTACGGCATTCGTCATAAGTGTCTTTAATCGCTGCACAGACTTCATCCGTATTCACCAGCACCACATTCGGTTCCACGATCGGGCCTGAATTGTCCGGTTTTTGCAGACGAATCACCTCAAAAGGTTTTTCCCCAATCTGGGCTACCGCTGTACCATCAGCAAACAAGCCCACAGATGGGAGAATCACACGTTCATTTGATTCTAAAGCAGCTTTTAAACAGGCAGATTCGTCGTATTCCACTGGAATGACTTTAACGTGGGGTGCGACATCACCTAAATACGCTGCAACACCTGCGATCAGGCCACCACCGCCAACTGCGACAAACACGTAATCCACATCGCGCCATTGGCGAAGAATTTCATTGGCAATGGTGCCTTGGCCAGCAATCACCAGTTCATCATCATAAGGCGGAATGAAAGTCATCCCATCTTCCTGGGCACGTTGAATCGCATATTTATTGGCAACATCAAATGAATCACCATGCAAAACCACTTCGCCACCCAGACGTTTAACCGCCTGTACCTTGATATCAGGTGTGGTTTTAGGCATCACAATAATCGCGCGAATACCCAGCTTTTTCCCTGAGAGTGCCACGCCCTGTGCATGGTTGCCCGCTGAAGCAGTAATAACGCCACGTTCCATTTGTGATTTCGGTAGTTGACTAATACGGTTATAGGCACCGCGTAGTTTGAATGAAAAAACCGGTTGTAAATCTTCACGTTTAAAGCGGATGTTATTATTGAGTCGTTCGCTAATTCGTGGCGCTGCTTCGAGTGGAGTTTCGATTGCAACATCGTAGACCGTTGCTTGTAAAATTTGTCGAACCAAACGAGACAGCATGTTAATTTTCCATCTAACAGTTTAAAATAGGGGCTTATTGTAACAAACCACACGGCTTTGCGGTTTAAAAAAGCTGCAAAAGTCCAAAATAGTTGAGTGAAGCCATGAGTCTATATGCAACCCAAGATGAGAAAAAACAAGCAGCAGCTAAAGCCGCTTTAAAACACTTGCCAAAAGGGGGCATTTTAGGCGTAGGTACAGGCAGTACTGTAAACTTTTTAATTGACTTATTACCTGAGCTGCAATTGGAAGCTGCGGTAGCCAGTTCAGAAGCAACTGCACAGCGCTTAAAAAAGCTCGGTATTGAAGTAGTGGATATGAACTCTGTCAGTGGTTTAGATGCCTATGTCGATGGCGCAGACGAAATTGATCGTCATATGCATATGATCAAAGGTGGCGGCGCAGCATTGACACGTGAAAAAATTGTTGCCTCTATTGCGAAAAAATTTGTGTGTATCGTGGATGATTCAAAATGGGTTGGACAATTGGGTCGTGAGTTTCCGCTTCCTGTAGAAGTGATTCCAATGGCACGTTCTGCGGTTGCGCGTAAAATTGTATCTTTGGGTGGCGATCCTGCTTATCGTGAAGGTGTGGTAACTGACAACGGTAACGTGATTCTAGACGTGTACAACCTGAATATTCTAAATGCGCTTGAACTGGAAAAAACCTTAAACGATATTCCGGGCGTGGTGTGTAACGGGATCTTTGCGATTAATAAAGCAGATATCGCCATTGTCGCGACGGATAACGGAATTGAAGAGCGTACTGCGGTTTAATTAAACTTTCTAGAAAAAATCCCTCTAAATCTCCCTGAGCGAAGTTTTAAAACACTGCTTTAAAAACAAGTGCAAGAAGGGAGACTTTTAAAAGCCCCTCTTTGAAAAAAAAGGGGTTTGGGGAGATTAAAAAAAACTATAATGACCTTATCCGACCTACCCGAAATTCAAATCACCCGAAATGTCCGTTCAACACGGTTACGTTTGCGTGTCGATGCGACCCAGATTCGCCTCACAGCCCCGGTTTTTTGCAGCAAAAAACAGATACGGCATTTTATTGAACAATCTGAAAGTTGGTTGATTAAAACCTGGCAATCCCAGCAAGAAAAAATCGAAAATATTGACCGGACGCTACCGAGTGAGCTGCGGTTATTCAATCTAAAAGCGCCTGTGCAAATTTCTTATCAAAGCCAGAAGAACAACTTCATTTTTGATCATGAAGATCTACAGCTTTGGATCAGTGACCGACATCCTGAAGAATATTTAAAAGCTTTCGTGATTGCCTACGCAAAAGAACAGCTTCCTTCATATTTAAATCTCGTCTCACAGCAATGTCATCTGCCTTTTAAAAACTGCAACATTCGACAGCCTAAAACCCGGTGGGGCAGTTGTTCGGCCAAGCATGACATTATGTTGAACAGTGCGCTGGTATTATTTCCTGAACAAGTCACGCGTTATGTCGCTGTCCATGAACTGGTACATACAAAGCATTTTGATCATAGTCCACGGTTTTGGGCAGAAGTTGCCAAGCATGATCAGCATTTCCAGCAGCATCGTAAAACGTTAAAAAATACGCCGTTGCCATATTGGTGGGGTGCCTGAAACCATAATTAATAGGTTAGGATTGTTTTATTAAAATAGCCTAAGCAAATTAAAAGTTTCATGATCAAAATCGGACTTATCCTACTGATCAATTAAAAAACCAGCAAACCCCAGTGAAATGGTTTAGAAAACCTCAACTTCCTGTCATACTAGGCTGTATAAAGGAAACATTTATTTGAGGTAATCATCGTGATTTCAGTGGGTATTGTGGGTGGTACGGGTTATACAGGCGTTGAACTTTTGCGTCTTTTGCTACGACATCCAGATGTAAATGTAACAGCACTGACATCACGTACTGAAGCAGGCCGTCGTGTAGATGATATGTTCCCGAGCTTGCGTGGGCATACCGATCTTAAATTTTCCGATTTAAGTCTGGATTTATTAAAATCATGCGATGTGGTGTTCTTTGCAACGCCGCATGGTGTCGCAATGAAACATGCCGAAGAGCTGGTTGCTGCAAATACCAAAGTGATCGACCTGGCTGCCGATTTCCGTTTACAAGATCTTGAACAGTTTGAAAAATGGTATGGCATGCAACATGCATGTCCAGAACTGTTAAAAAATTCTGTTTATGGTTTATCTGAGCTAAATCGTGAAGAGATTAAAAAAGCGAATGTCATTGGAAATCCAGGTTGTTATCCAACCACAGTTCAGTTGGGTCTGGCGCCAGTTTTAAAAGCGGCTGAAGTATTGGTGAAACCTGAAAGCATTATTATTGATGCCAAATCGGGTGTATCAGGTGCCGGACGTAAAGCCAGTCTGGGCATGATTTATTCTGAAAATGCCGATAACTTTAAGGCCTATGGTGTAGCAGGTCATCGTCATCACCCTGAAATTGTCGAAGCACTGGAAAATATTTCAGGTCAAAAAAATGTGTTTGATCATATTTTATTTGTACCGCATTTGGTGCCAATGATCCGTGGTATGTTGTCGACCATCTATATCGATTTAACTGAAGCAGGGCAAACGTCAGATTTACAAGCGCTATATGAGCAGTTCTATGCAAATGAAGCATTTGTCGATGTCATGCCGGCGGGTAGTTCACCTGAAACGCGTTCAGTGCGTGGAGCAAATCAGTTACGTATTGCCTTGTATAAGCCACAGCCAACGAAACTGGTTGTACTGGTTGCACAAGACAATCTGGTAAAAGGCGCAGCAGGTCAGGCTGTGCAAAACATGAACCTGATGTTTGGTTTTGCTGAAGATGCTGGCTTAAATAATATTGGTTTATTACCATAAAAAACGTATTAGAACTTCACACACATTTAGATTTGCATTTAAATGTGTGTCTTGATTAAAGCAAACAAGAGATCAAAATGCCGAATAACGAGTCAAATACGACGCTTCCTCAGGAACCCGGTACTAAGAAACCATTCATGAAAGGCAATACGCCCTTAGCCATTGGTGCGGCTGTATTGATCTTAAGCAGTGGCGTACTCGGATATACCGTAGGACATCGTCAGGGTTTGACTGCGGCGGGTTATGATGCGGATGCAGAGCAACTGGTCGATGTGGTACAGACTCAGAAAGCCAGTCTGGAAACACTGAACAAGACGCTGAATACTGCGGTTCAGGAGCGTGATCTGGCGGTCAGCAATGCCAATGATCTGTATCTGGCCATGACCAAGGCACGTGATGAACAGGTGCAGGCCGAAAGTGTGGGAACCATTTATCGCGAAATTTTGCGTCAGCGTGGTGGTTTGGCATTGGCGGTTCAAAACCTGTCGATTAAACCATTACCCGAAAATGCCTTTGAATACCAGATTGATCTGGTTCAGGTCAGTCCAGGCAAAAGTCGTGCTTCAGGTAGTGTGGAACTGCGCCTGATTAAAGGTACGGAAATTCTGGTGGTGCCACTGGAAGATAAAAACTTTAATTTTGAAAATTATGAGCGACTCACTGGCCGCTGGACCATGCCGAAAGGCTTTAAACCAGAATTTATTGAAGTGCGTCTTACTGGTGCCAAGCCTGTGATTCGTCGTTTTAGTTGGGAACAGGGCAAAGCAGTCGAAAATCAGTCTGCCACCTTGTCAGAAATTCCGAAAACCGAAGCAAATGCAAATTAAGTGTGAAATATAAATCTTATGCCAAGCAATAAACGTCAAATGTGTTTAAGTGATATTAAAAATTCTTTTAATGAGTCTGGAATCGTTGATTGGCATATCAGCCCACGTTTAGCAAATGAACCCTCTGAAGACGGTGATTCTGACTTAGCTGTACAGACTGCACCGCCAGAACTGAAACGTCCACCGTTGTATGCGGTTGTTTTATTAAATGACGACTATACGCCGATGGAGTTTGTAATTGAAATTTTACAACAATACTTTGCAATGAATCTTGACCAAGCTACACAAGTAATGCTAACTGTACATTATGAAGGAAAGGGTGTAGCTGGGGTTTATCCTCGAGACATTGCGGAGACCAAAGCGAACCAAGTCAATAATTATGCTCGATCACAAGGTCATCCGTTACTTTGCCAAATAGAGCCTAAAGATTAAGGGGGTTACATGCTCAGTCGTCAATTAGAAGTATCACTACGTTTGGCTGTCAGCATGGCTCGTCAAAAGAGACATGAGTTCCTGACCGTAGAACATTTATTGTTAGCCTTGCTCGACAATGATTCAGCCGTGAATGCTCTCAAAGCATGTGGTGCGGACATCATCGTGTTGCGTAAGGAATTAGAAGAGTACGTAGAACAACATACCCCTAAACTTGGTGAAAATAGTGATCAGGCACCACACCCGACAGAAAGCTTCGACCGGATCTTGCAACGCGCGATTTTTCACGTGCAGTCAAGCGGCGGCGATCGTACTGTAGAAGGTGCTGATATTCTGGTTGCCATGTATTCTGAGCGTGACTCATTTGCAGTCTATCTGCTGAAACGTCATCAAATTAACCGTCTGACCCTGACTCAGTACCTGTCTCATGGTACCCGTAAAGAAGATGTACAGTCTGAAGAAGAAATCGAAGATCTAGATGGCGAATCAGCATCTTCAGCAAGTTCAGGTCCACTTGAACTTTATACCACTAACCTGAATGTTGAAGCACAAAAAGGTAAGACCGATCCACTGATTGGTCGTGAAAAAGAAATCGAGCGTGCCGCGCAAATTCTTTGCCGCCGTCGTAAAAATAACCCACTCCTTGTCGGTGATCCAGGTGTCGGTAAAACCTCGATTGCTGAAGGGCTGGCTTGGTTAATTGTCAATGGTAAAGCGCCAAAACCACTGGAAAATGCTGAAATTTTCAGTCTGGACATTGGTGCTTTGGTGGCAGGAACCAAATACCGTGGCGACTTTGAAAAACGCTTGAAACAGCTTTTAAATGCGTTGAAAAAGAAACCTGAAGCAGTGCTGTTTATTGATGAAATTCACATGATTATTGGTGCAGGCTCGAGTATGGGCAGTACCATGGATGCATCGAATCTGATCAAACCGGCGCTGGCAAATGGTTCTTTACGCTGCATCGGGTCAACCACTTTCCAGGAATACCGTCAGGTCTTTGAGAAAGATCATGCTTTATCGCGTCGTTTCCAGAAAATTGATGTGAATGAGCCATCTATTTCTGAAACTATTGATATCCTACGTGGTCTGAAATCGAAGTTTGAAGATTTCCATCATGTGGAATATGAAGATCAAGCCTTAGTGTCTGCGGTAGAACTTTCTGCGAAATTTATCAACGACCGTTTCTTGCCAGATAAGGCGATTGATGTCATTGATGAAGCCGGTGCTCAGCGCCGTCTCAAAGCAGAACAAGATGACAGTTTAATCACCGTAGAAAATATTGAAGACATCGTTTCTAAAATTGCGCGTATTCCTCCGAAAACTGTCTCTAAAGATGACAAGAGTGTGCTGGAAAATCTTGAGCGTGATTTAAAACGTGTGGTCTTTGGTCAGGATGAAGCGATTGAGGCCTTGGCTTCTGCAATTAAACTGTCACGTGCCGGTTTGAAGTCTCCAGATAAGCCTGTAGGTAGTTTTGTCTTTGCGGGTCCTACAGGTGTTGGTAAAACCGAAGTGACCAAGCAGCTCGCGAAACAGATGGGTGTGGAACTGGTTCGTTTTGATATGTCGGAATACATGGAACGTCATGCAGTGTCACGTTTGATCGGTGCACCTCCGGGCTATGTCGGTTTTGATCAGGGTGGCTTGCTCACCGATGCGATTCACAAAAATCCGCATTGTGTGCTGTTGCTAGACGAGATCGAAAAAGCGCATCCAGATGTGTTTAACCTCTTATTGCAGATTATGGATCATGGTTCATTGACTGATAATAACGGGCGTAAATCTGATTTCCGTAACGTGGTCTTGGTACTCACCACCAATATTGGTGCTGAAAGTATTTCACGTGTCAGCATTGGTTTTATGGAACAGGACAATAGTAACGATAATCAGGAAGCGATGAAGAAAGCCTTCTCGCCGGAATTCCGTAACCGTCTCGACGGCGTGATTCAGTTCAAGGCATTGCCAAGCAGCATTATTGAAAATGTCGTGGATAAATTCCTGACTGAACTTCAAGCACAACTGGATGACAAAAAAGTCATGCTGGAAGTGGATCAGAGTGCACGTGAATGGATGTCAGAACATGGCTATGACCGTTTAATGGGCGCACGTCCAATGCAACGTCTGATTCAGGAACACCTGAAAAAACCGCTGGCTGAGATGATCCTGTTTGGTGAACTGGCTGAAAATGGCGGCAATGTTGCAGTATCGGTGAAAAAAGAAAATGGTAAAGCGGTTGGCTTAAAACTTGAGGTTTTTGAAGATCAGACTGCTGAACCAGCCTAATTAAAAAGAAGGATCAAACCCGTGCTTGCACGGGTTTTTTCATGCACTCATATTTTAAATTATCAAATTTATATCATTTAAAAGATAAATTATGGATATTCAAGTTACCAAGCTGTTCACGACATTTTTACTGTTTTTAGTCACGGCATTGATGGAAATTTTAGGCTGTTATTTTCCCTACCTGATTTTAAATCAGGGGAGAAGCCACTGGTTATGGATTCCGACAACTCTAGCTTTGGCGGCTTTTGTCTGGCTGTTAACCTTGCATCCAGCTGCTTCAGGACGAATCTATGCCGCTTATGGCGGTATCTATATTTTTTCAGCGCTAATGTGGTTGCGCTTCGTTGATCAAGTGACTCTATCGCGTTGGGATCTGCTTGGTGGCATGGTGGTGATACTGGGTGCGTTGATTATTATTTTGCAGCCGCAGGGTCTGGTGCGTTAGCAGGATATAACAACAAACCTTATCAAAAAGGTAGCCACGGCTACCTTTTGTTTTCAGGATTCTTGAATCCTGAATCGAAATAAATGTTTTATGGGTTTAGATTATTTTAATTTGCAATCTTTCTGGGAAATATCAGTTTTATAGGTTTGTGTCTGCGAGTTCAGGCTGAGTTCAACCTTGTATGGGTTCTCAATCTGATAGCGATGCTCGAAGAAAATTTCACAATTAGTGAGCAGATTATTACGAATGACTTTCATCACTTCTTTGCGTCCTAGGTCTTTTTCAAACTGGCTAAAATCGGGCGTGATGATCATGCCTTTTAGTGTGGTTTTATTAGCGCTCAACTGCAATTGTTCAATAATCGTATTTTGATCAATCTGCAATGGTAAAGTTCTAGAATCCTCTGCACTGAGCACTGCGAGTAATTCATTCAGCTCAGCTTTTTTCTGAATTTTAAATTTGCTGTCAATAATATTTTTTTCTTGAAGATATTGGTCAAATTCAGAAGCATGCACCGGTAAGGCGACACTGCTAAAACCTGTCAAGAGTGCCAAAATCCAATATTTTTTTTGCATTGTATAAAATCACTTTTTATTCCATTTCAACAATGATTATAAGAGCTGAGACAAAAAAAGCACCAGAGATTGGTGCTTAATTTGTGAAGATTCATCTTAAAAAATTAGTCTTTTTTCAGATTTTCATTAATCAGGAATTCAACCAAAGCTTTTTGCACGTGCAAGCGATTTTCCGCTTCATCCCAAACCACAGCATTTTTATGGTCAAGCAGATTTTCTGAAATCTCTTCACCACGATGTGCAGGCAAGCAGTGCATAAACAAGCAATCCGGATGTGCAAGATCCATCAGACGTTCATTTACCTGATAATCTGCAAAGGCTTTTTCACGGATCTTCTGTTCTTCTTCTTGGCCCATGCTTGCCCAAACGTCAGTCACTATCAGATCAGCATTCACCGCTGCATCTTCAGCAGAAGGAACCAGTTCCACACAATGCGCAAATTCAGACAGGAATTTTTCTTGTGGCTCATAGCCTTTTGGCGCTGCAATTTTCAGATTAAAGCCCCACATATGTGCAGCTTCAATATAAGAGTTACACATATTGTTGCCATCACCAATCCAGGCAACAGTTTTACCTTCGATTGAGCCACGTTGCTCTACATAGGTCTGCATGTCAGCAAGTAACTGGCAAGGGTGGTGGTCATCAGTCAACGCATTAATCACTGGAACTTTTGAATAAGATGCAAAACGCTCCACGATATCATGACCGAAAGTACGGATCATCACGATATCCAGCATGCTTGAAATCACACGTGCAGAATCTTCAATCGGTTCACCACGACCTAACTGGGTATCGCGTGAAGACAGGAAAATCGCGCTACCACCAAATTGGCTCATGCCAGCTTCAAACGAAACACGCGTACGGGTACTCGATTTCTCAAAAATCATGCCCATCACTTTACCAACAAATGGTTGGAACACTTCATTGTTATGCTGTTTGCGCTTAAGCTCAATTGCGCGTTGCAAAATCTGGTTAAGTTCTAAAGTTGATAAATCGCGTAAGGTGAGAAAGTGACGGAGAGCCATTCGTTACTCCACAATAATTGCCGAAAAACTCGATCAACAATCAGTTGTTGGTTAGTTTAAGAAAAAATACGGAATCGGCTAATATACTATAAGCAATGAAAAATGCAAAAAAACTAGACTTTTTGATGACCGTCTAAAAAGCGATCCACACAATAACTGATGTATTTGTCGATTTCCTGATCATCTTCCTGTACCGGAATTCCCATCAGAATACGCCATTCCAGATTGCGCAAAATACCAAAATACAGCTGTGCAGAATATTGCGGATTTTCGCAATGCAGTAAACCTTGCGCATCTGCCTGTTCTAAAGCCGTGGCAATGGCACTTTGCACATGCACCGGGCCTCGCTCATGAATATGTTGAGCAAGTTCCGGATTGCGCTGACTTTGTTCCAGCACCAGACGCATAAAGGCCGAGTTTTCAGGTTGCATAATCTGGTGATAAAAATTGAGCAACGTGTGTACTAAATAACTACGAAAATCCAGTGCCATCAGTTCGATCGGAATACTGATATCTTCAAAAAACTTGATACGACGATAATCGCAAATAGCTTTAAACAAGCCTTCTTTATTGCCAAAGTATTTATAGATCGAAGCTTTGGAGCCTCCGGCATGCTGGACGATATCATCCAGAGACACAGCATCATAACCCCGTTCCAGAAACAGCTCGGTTGCACTGATCAGCAGCGCAATACAACGCTCATGACCACGTTTGGTCTGTGGCAGATCTTTGGCGAGCGGTTCTAGGGCGAGGTCTTGCATAGGAGATAGTACATCAACATGTCAATAGAGATTGAAACGCCATCATAGCAAATATATGCACATATTTCATAATTGCGCCAGATAAGTGCGCTATTTTAGGTAAAGCAAAACTTAAAAATTTGACTAAAGTTTTAGAGTATTTGTTCTATCAGGTTATGGAATGAGCAAGCCAAATGAGTATACTCGAATTTCAATAATTATAGCCAAGACTGTGGAAAAGGAAGATGACAGAACAAATGTCTGCAGGTTTAAGATTTAGACAAGCGCTTGAAGTCGAGAAACCATTGCAAATTATGGGCACGGTAAATGCCTATGCTGCCATGATGGCCAAACAGGTCGGTTATAAAGCCATTTATTTATCAGGTGCGGGTGTCGCGAATTATTCTTATGGTTTGCCTGATCTGGGCATGACCAGCCTGGATAATGTTCTTGAAGATGTACGCCGCATTACCGAGCGTGTCGATACCCCTTTATTGGTCGATATTGATACCGGATGGGGCGGTGCATTAAATATTGCCCGCACGATCAAGCAGATGATTGCAGCAGGAGCCGCTGCAGTTCATATTGAAGATCAGGTTGCACAGAAACGTTGTGGTCACCGTCCAAATAAAGAAATCGTATCGCAACAGGAAATGATCGATCGTATCAAAGCGGCTGTGGATGCGAAAACCGATTCAAACTTTGTGGTAATGGCGCGTACTGATGCGCTGCAAAAAGAAGGCCTGCAAGCCGTGATTGACCGTGCTTGTGCGTGCGTTGAAGCGGGCGCAGATGCAATCTTTGCTGAGGCGATGACCGATATTACCATGTACCGTACAGTATGTGATGCAGTTGGTGTGCCCGTCTTGGCGAATATTACCGAATTTGGTGATACGCCGTATTATACGGTAGATGAACTGGCCGAGCAGGGTATTGGCATGGTGCTGTATCCATTATCAGCGACGCGTGCTATGCAGAAGGCAGCGCTTGAGGTGATGCGGTCGGTACGTGAACACGGCACTCAGGTAAATGTTCTGGATCTCATGCAACAACGAAAAGAACTCTACGAATTTTTAGATTATCACAGCTTCGAAGACACATTAGATAAACTGTTTAAACAGGAGAATTAAAAAAATGGCTGAAGGAAAAGTACTCACCGGCGCAGGATTGCGCGGACAAGTGGCAGGTAAAACCTCACTTTCAACAGTAGGGAAAAGTGGCGCAGGCCTGACCTATCGCGGCTATGACGTGCAGGATCTGGCGGAACATTGCCAGTTTGAAGAAGTCGCTTATCTGATTTTCTTTGGCGAATTGCCGACAGCAGAGCAATTGGCCGCCTATAAAGCTAAACTGAAATCATTACGCACTTTACCCCAGGCGTTAAAAGAAGTGCTTGAGCGTATTCCTGCCGATTCACACCCAATGGATGTGATGCGTACTGGTGTTTCCATGCTGGGAAATCTTGAAACTGAGCAGTCTTTTGAGCAGCAACAGGATATCGCAGACCGTATTTTGGCAACTTTGCCGGCAATCATTTGTTACTGGTATCGTTATAGCCATGACGGCGTGCGTATTGAAGAAAATACTGACGATGCTTCAATTGGTGCACAGTTCCTGCATCTTCTGCATGGTGAAAAACCAAATGAGCTACATGAACAGGTAATGAATGTTTCCTTGATTCTGTATGCAGAGCATGAATTCAATGCTTCGACTTTTACCGCTCGTGTGTGTGCATCAACGCTGTCCGATATGCATTCCTGTATTACCGGCGCAATTGGTTCCTTGCGTGGCCCTTTACATGGCGGTGCCAATGAAGCTGCAATGGACATGATCGAAAACTGGACGTCGCCTGAAGAAGCTGAACGTGAAATGCTGGGTATGCTGGAACGTAAAGAAAAAATCATGGGCTTCGGGCATGCGATCTATAAGGACAATGATCCGCGTAATGGCATCATCAAAGTCTGGTCTGAACGTTTAGCCAAAGATGTCGGTGACACGGTACTGTATCCAGTCTCAGTGCGCTGCGAAGAAGTGATGTGGCGTGAGAAGAAATTATTCTGTAATGCGGATTTCTTCCATGCATCTGCTTATCACTTCATGGGTATTCCAACCAAGCTGTTTACCCCAATCTTTGTTATGTCACGTGTGACAGGCTGGTCAGCGCATGTGATGGAACAACGTGCAGACAACCGTATTATCCGTCCAAGCGCAGACTATACCGGGCCAGAGTTGCGTAAAGTAGTGCCAATCGCTGAACGTTCTACAGCGGCTTGATCCGTAAATGTCCTAGAATAAAAATAAGGTCTCAATTGAGACCTTATTTTTTTTAGTGAATTCTGTTATCGACTTAACAGTGCCGGATCTTCAATGCTATAACCTGTTTCAAAAGGAATACCCAGATACTTTACTATTACCAGGGTTTTATTCTGTTTCGGAACTTTATAGGCCTGGCTAATTTTCAAGCCTTGCTGATAACTGACTGCTTGCTGAACCGGACTTTTTTGTAAGCTGGATTTTACTTGATATTGATAGGTCCATTTTGGCACTTTTTCCTGAGGATCATGCCAGGCAGGCGCGCTACCTTTTTTTGTCTTTAACACCTTAAGCTGTAGTTTTGATTTTTGAATTGGATTTAATGGAACTAAACGTTTTTTGATTTTGGCAATGTTCTGATCAAACTTGCGACTGTCTTGATCATAATCGATGCGCTTGGTTTTAGGATTGATATATAAGGAATTGACCTGAACCAGTTGATTTGGTTTTTGGGATTTAAAATTATAATAATACAGTTGAGGCAAGCGTCCACGACCATCAAGATAATGACGCATGATATAAAGCTTCTGTTCTTTGACTTCATAGCCTAGAACTTCAATATTTTGTGGGCCGCCTACAGTAGCGAAAGCCAGACTGGGCAAGCTCAGAGGGAGCAGAAGCAGTGCGGTTTTAATATTCATGGTCATTCCACCCTCAAAAAAATAGATTGGCATTTGATCATGCCAATCTATCTTAAAATACGGTAGAAATAATGAAGCTTATTCAGGCTACATAGTAACTTTGAAAGCTTAGCTGTTATTCAACAGATTGATCATGTCATGTGCAACCACAGCTGACAGTTTATTCAGGCGTTCAAGTGGCGAGCCTTTGAGATAATACTGGAACTGATGGATTTGCGTGCCGTCATTAATGGCCACAAAAAATGTTCCTTCCGGTTTCTCTGGTGTCGCGCTACCACCTGGTTTAAGTAACCCTGTACAGGCGATAATCCAGTCAGCATCACGGAACATTTTTTTACCTGCTTCCGCCAGAGCAACTGTTACCGGCATAGATTCCGCAGTATGACTATTGATCAGATTCTTGGAAATGCCCAATACTGAAATCTTGACACTTACATCGTAACAGATCAAACCACCAATCAGAATTTCGGCACCTTCTCCTTTACAAATGGAGAACTGGCTACTGAGATATCCAGAACTTGCGCTTTCGATAAAGGCAATTTTTATTTTTTTCTCTTCGAGTAAGCCGCAACAGGTTTTTATCATAGTCTCTATATTTTCTTTGTGGGAGTGATTTTAGATCAATTTAGACAGATTTTTTCTGTCGATCAACTCCAAGTATATTTATATTTTTATGAAAGTTAAAATTTTTTTTCATAGATTAGTGTAATTTCATGTTGATCTGATCGCAAAATCTGAGTGGTTAAAGCTTGGGCTATTTTCAAAAATAGAGGTTTCTTCTCAGGCGGAACAGTGGTAAAAATAAAAATAAAGTGCTTAGTGAAAGTAGGGTGTTGGAATGAAAACCACAGTAAAATATGTAGTCTTAAAAAGTCTTGACTATCAATTAGGTACACCATTATTTCAGGAAGAAATTGACGCTGATGGTCAATATTTTGATCAGATACCAAGCACGATTTCTTATCAGAATTTGCAGTTCAAAGTAAAAAGCAAAGAGCTTAAACGTTTGCATCTGGCCGAAGAGCAGGAAGATACTCAAACGATTATCGTCAAAGTGGTCAATATCTAATAAAAACTGAATGTAATAAGCCTCTTTTAAAGAGGCTTATTCATTATAAATAGATTAATAAATATAATTAAAAACAATGATTTTACCTAAGTTAATACCAGATTAATAGCTAAAAATATTTAACTTAAAGTCAAGATAAATTCGATACAGCTTAAGTGTTATTGGTGAGGTCATGTTAAGTATCGTATTTCCTCACAGTTAAGAATATTCAAAAAGAATGGGATCTTTAATATTTTATTTAATCTTTTAAAAATATAGAAGATTTAGATTGATTTTTATATATTTATAAATATCAATAGCATAGTTATTAAGTGGTTCTGTTTAATAACGCTTTTTAAATTTTATTAAAAATTTTCCTATATATGAAGTAGGACTTAAGTTATTCCTTTTATTGGATAATAAATTTTTGACCTATAAAGTCTTTCATTATGTTTCTGTTGCATTATATCAGGTAATTTATGTTGCGCATTAATCTCCACTTCAAGTACTTATCTTACTATTTTTTACATTGAATTAATCTGTAACAGGTTAAAGGTTGGCGAAATCTGAAAAATGCGTAGAGTAGATATTAAGTCGAAACCTATCGGCTTTTAATTTAAAGCAAATAGTAAGGAATACCACCATGGCTAATAATCAACAGCAAGACCAACAGAAACAGCAACAACAGCAACAGCAACAGCAAAATCAAGATCAGCAGCGTCAACAAAACAACCAGCAAAACCCAAATCAGCAACAAAATAACCAGCAACAACAACAGCCGCAGGGTGGTCAACACAACCAGCAACAGCGCGACCAGCAGCAACAAAACCAGCAAGGCCAACAGCAACAACAGCCACAGCAAAACAGTAACCAGCAACAACAACGTTCACGTAATCAACAAGATCAGTGAAAGCCACAGCGTTAATCTTTTTTAAGATATATGCTCTTCATAAAAAAACCGCCTGATTCAGGCGGTTTTTTTTATATTTCATTGCACGATTAGACTAAGTATTTATTAACACTGAATGTTGGCTTTTAGCTTGTAGAAATTCAAGGCATTGTCTAGGTCGGTGAGCAACTCTTTTTCTGTATATTCCTTGGGTGCAAGTTTTAGCAAGGCAGGCATATAGTTATTTTTATATTCTTTAGGATATTGTTCACACAGGATACGTGTTCTTTCTTCCAGACTAATTGTTGAAGAGTCAAGTTTGTCCAGATAAGCACTCAGTTGATTATCTGATTGTTCAAACTGCACTTTAATGTTTGCATCAGCTTCTGCTGCACTCTCTGCTTGCTGTTTTTGGCAGCCGCTTATTGCCAGACTCATCAATAAAGTAATTAGTATGCGATTTTTCATGCTGCCAAAATATTGTTATTGCTCATATGAAAAATTATAGAGAGAAATGACTAAAAAGAAAGCAGGGATCTATAAACTTTATGAGACATTGAACATTCATAACATCCGATATTGACTGAAATAAGGAATTTTCTCCTACAAATCTGAATTAACCTATTCTCATTTATAGGTTTAGCAATTCTTTTTGGGTTTTGGTTATTTAATCGTCTTATTTGCCCATTAAAAAGATTTTTGGATAAATTACAGTCATTTAATTAACAAAAGTAATGGTTTTTTCATATTTTGAAACATTGCATCTATATATCCTACACAGATTGGCTGCATGGCTAGTGATATCTTGGCGTCATTCTAAGAACTTAATGAAAATAATTAAAAATCAGCACATTATAGGGCCTGTTTAATTTAGGAGAGTTAAACAGGCTTTTTCTTTTCCGTCTTAAATCTGGTTTTTTCTTTGCTGATTGTATTTTTTGCTCACTCTCTTTCACATAAGTTTTCATACACAACATAAAGCCTGAAAATTCCCTCAGGAGAGATACATGAATAGATGTTATTTATATATCTCTTTTCACGAAAAGACAGGACAAAGCTATGATGAGATGTATATGCGCATTTGGCATGGGCGTGATGGTCGGCTGTTGTTTTAAATCTTGCAAAGAGAAAATGTGTCAGATGATGAGCAGCAAGCATTGTAAAAGTGATCATTGTAAAAAGGATCAGACGACTCAAGCTGAAGAGCCTGTACGAACTTAGTCCAAAAGCTTCAATTTTACTGAAGGGCTAAGAGAGCTGAGTACTGAAGTTGTTCTAGATCGCTGATCCAATCATTTTGTATTGAGTCATTCTATATTTAAAGCAATAAGGCTTGATCCTGAATCGAGCCTTTTACACTCAGGAGAAAAACATGATGCAATTTATATTTTGTTTATTTGGTCTTCATGGTGCGACTGAAATTAACTACACTTGTAACCATGATGAGGTCAAACAGTGTCGTGATTGCTTGAAAAATATTGAATAATTTGCCAAATCATTAGACATCTTAATGAAGATCAATCCCCGTTCAATCATCAGTTGGCGGGGTTTTTCTTTACTGATAAAATTTTTGGATCTAAACATAATTTCTCACAAGGAATACTTTATAAGAAAAATATTTCAATAGGATTACGTTTTGATAAATTCTTAGCTGCTTAGAACTGGAATACAATAAAATTTATGCGTGTGATCACCCATGCTCGAATTCTTGAAGCAATTCAAAAGAGGCCACAGGCTGAAACTGCATTAGCTGGTGGGGATTGACTGATTAAGGCCAAGCATCCTAAAGGTTTTACTGAAATGAAAAGACTTTTTCCGGCAGTGGATAAGCTTAGAAAATTTCATGTATTCGATATCGGCTCGCACGCGAATTCATATTCTTTGCTGTACCATCTACGATCAGGCTGAACAGCTTATTTGCTCAGATGGACTTCAGGAATTGTGAAATGTAAAAGAGCACTTGAAGGAAAGTTTGTCTTTTAAAAAAACTGAATGTGCAACATAAATAACATTGATGTTTAGCAGCAGATGTCATATTTATCTCTTAATAGATATATGAAGGAGATACATATGACAAATAAGCCAGAGCAAGAATCAAATCCGCATAAAGAATCAAATGATGACAAGGGTAATCAGGCATCTTATAAGCATGTCAAACCAGAGAAGAAACCCAATGCAGAACCGGAAAATCCATTGAGAGAGCAAAAATAGCTTTTTCATATGGACGAAGCCCTAACTTGGTTTAGGGCTTTTTAATTTCCCGATAAACCTTGATCTCTAGGCTTTGCAATAAATTCATCTTTCATTTCAAAGAAAAATTCATGGGCTTGTTCATGATCGCAGTGCAACCAGTCATGTCGTGATTCTTCCGGAATCACAATAATCGAGCGTTTTTCGTCATTCGGGTCATGAAACTGTTTCATAAAGGGATGTTGATCTGAATTTATGGTCAGCATCGAAAATGATCTGATTTTCTCACCATCAATGTGTGCGTCATCATAAATCGCCGCCACGGTAAAAGGATTGCCATCTTCACGTGAAATGCCAAACCAGTGCGATTTACCGTCTATATATTTAGGTTCATAGAATGTATCGACCGGTACTAAAGCAAACTGGTTGTTTTTCCAGGCATGTCGAAAACTCGGTTTGGATGCCACTGTTTCAGTCCGTGCATTATAGGTATGCCGGCCATATTTCAATTCTTTCGCCCAGGCTGGAATCAGTCCGAAACGTGCGATATCCAGCTCAAACTCATCAGCACCGCGCATAATGATTGGGGCTGGCGCTAAAGGATAAACATGCGGTTTCATGCCCAGTTCGAGTTGCTCTTCATGAATATCTAATAAGGAAAGACGTTTTTTTGAGGGAAATTCATAGTTCGAGCACATAAATAACCTCTTTCATTCTAATTATTATTTGCTAAAGAATTAAAGTATAAAAATGATGGGCTCAAAACAATTCGAAATCGTAAGTATAGTTTTAACAGAAAGTAAGAATACGGATTAATATTAGTTTATCCTCTTTATAGAATAGTGCTCCTTTAAAGGACTATTCTATAAATATGAAGATTAAAATATTTGAGTTTTTAATGATTAAATACAAAAGCTCACCGGGTTATTTTGTAGGGCAGGTGTTCAAAGCTTTCCCTTGTTCAACTGAATGGATAAAGTTTCCAATTAGAAATTCACTCTGTCTTAAGGAATCACGATGATCTCCATTTTTGACGAGATGGAAGACGATAGATTTTTGCTTTGTACATACCTGCTGGTAGTAAGCATAAGTACCACGATAATCGACCAGTTGATCTTTCTCACCTTGTACCAGCAGAACTGGCACAGTCGGTTTCATATTCTCAATAGACTGTTCTTTTAAATAATTGGTCAAAGGTGCCAGATTTACATTTGATTTAAAGACAGTCTTAGGTGCTTGTTTTAGGTCAGATTGTAATTCTGACAAACAGCGACTGCGTGCATGATTAAGAATTTCTCCCATTTCTGGGCTCACTAAATTTGCTGGAGCAAGCAGCGGATCTGCAGCCTCTGCTCCTAAAAGCACAATTGGAAAAAATGCGGCGACATCAGTCGTGATTTGCGAATTGCTGGCAACATATTCAGCGATTCCTTCATATTGGTAGCCGCCCGGTGCTAGTGCAATTGCCCCGCGAAGATTAAATTCAGGTGCATCTTTTTGACCGGCCGCAGCAATTTTAAGAGATGCTGCACCTCCTTGACTATGACCCATAACATACCAATTTTTACTAAAGCTATAAGGCTTTAAATGGTGGATCGCTCGTACAGCATCCACGACAGTATGCAACTGACTTCGCGCATTCATATAAGGATGACCGCCCGGAGTGCCTAAGCCTTGATAATCAGGTGCAATGACTGCATAGCCGCGAGCGAGCCAGGCATTCAGTGCTTTAGCAGCGATTTGCTGATAGACATGGACTGGCCCACCCACATAATCGCCAGAGGGTGCACATGTACCAGCAACGCCAGTTGTACCATGCGCCCAAGCCAGAACAGGCCATCCATCTTTAGGGACTTTGCCTTTAGGTAACAGGATATAGCCTGAAGTGACGATGGGCTCGGATTTTGTGCCACGACTGCGATAATTAATTAAGAAACGTTGTGAGGCATTCGTAAACAGATCAGTATCTTGTTCTTGTATAGATAATATTGTACCCGGTATTTTTTCCGAAATATGAGATGCTTGGATTTTGCTGTTATCGGGAAGTGGAGGAGAGGCTATTGCATATGTTGAACCTAAACATAAACAGCTCATGATCAATTTAATAATAGGAGGTTTAATTTTCATCACTGAAACCATTTTCCTTTTTATAATGTCATTTTTAATGTAACAGCTTTATTTATGTTTCTAAATTAACTCTGCACAAAGTTTGTAAATTAAAGCTTTTAAGTTAAGGCGAATGAGCAGTACAACAGGTTATTTTAGTTTAGCTAATAACTTCATATAAGCACTTATATTTTAATGTGGTTCTGATCTGTGAGTAGAATTCATATCATGTCTAACCTCACTAATACGATCATAAATCACTTTTCGCATTCGGTTTATTACTCCCAGAGGTTTGTGCTCCGGTAGTGTATGCCATGGTGTAAAGGAAAGGTTTTCACAAAACTTGTTTTGTTCAGGTGTATCAAAAACTTGCTGAGGAATGCGGATAGTTGCGACCTTGTAAAAAGGCGCCTCACTTTCTTGCCATTCAGTCATGGAATCTTCGACTGACATGGTGTTTGATGTTCTAGGCTGTATCAGAAACTCCATACATGCTTCACTTTTTTGCAAATGTTTGCGCAATTTTTCTCTTAGAAAATTATGATGGGGAGCATGTGGAAGAGGATCTATCACTGTCGAACATGCTTGAGCTGAATACTTTACAGCTTGACGATCAGTGCCTATTCCTAATTGATAGGGCACCATAGACCAATATCTAGTTTGCAAAGGATTAGAAATTTTATTTCTCGTATTTAAGGCAATCCAGGTTCCTTTAGCTCCTAATGCAAAAGGAATATGCAGTTTATTAAAAAATCTATCGCTATTTATATCTTGCATAAATGACATATATCGAACTGGATCATTCACAAAAAAGACAGGATGATTGATCATAATGAAATCTTGAGTAGAGGTTTCATCATCTAAAAGCTTTTCTCCCGGTACTCCTAAAAGTTTTATCGCCATGCCACGGGCATCTTTTTTAATATCTGCTTGTTGGGCATCTTTAGAACCATTAGAGAAACGAATCCAGGCTTGATATGTTTTTCCAGGAAGAAAAACACCTTGAGCCAAGTTTTTAGGAAGAGCTTCATCTACTTTGAATTCTGCGCGTACACAACCGTGTGCTTTGGGATGGGCATCACGTAGCGCGATACCTGTGGAATATTCTTTCCGAATCGATATCTCAATTATATCTGCGATTTTTTCAGTTATATTTGCTTCATCAGGATAAAGACTTTCACTTAAATGATGATCTATATTGGGATGAATATTATCTTTTGAAGAGTTAGATGCTATAGGGGAAGCGTTAGCATATGCCGCACTACAAATACTTATTGCCATTAAAGAGAAAACTAGACCCGAGCATATAGGTCTTATAAAGTTAGGCATTGATTTTCTCCTTGCTATAAAGCTAGAGTTAGTTTTAATTTTTTAGCCTATGAACTGAAAATTCTTTGGACATACTTTAGCCATAAAACAATAATAATGTCTGTGTAATTATTGATCTTCAGATTTTAAGTCCATCCAATTCCTTCCTAAAACTGTTTCCACTCTTTGTCGTGTGCTCAATATAGAAGACGATTTATGTTCTTACTTTAATTTAACTCAACACAGAGTTTTTTACTTTAGCAAAATTTATCCATAAACTTATGAAAATTTATTTTTAGACTAATGCGAGATGCTCGTAGCAAAATCAAGAGTCGTCGAATACAGTGCTATAGAAATTTATTGAGTTTAAAATTTTGAAAATATTAGGATATATAAATCAATGCCAGTTCTAGCAATCCAGCATAGACTCAGTGGATTTTACTTTTTTTACTATGCGATTGTTGGGGCATTCATGCCTTTTTGGAGTCTGTATCTTGAAGATCAAGGCTTCAATTATCAGGAAATCGGCATTTTATCTTCTATTGCGATTGTTACCCGATTCTTTGCGCCGTTGATCTGGGGTTGGATTGCAGACAAATCCGGTAAACGCATGCTGCTGGTGCGTATTGCCACCTGGATGGAAGCCTGTATCTGGTTCATGATTTTTATCATTCCCAATAGCTTTCAGTCCGTAGCTTTACTGATGCTGATTTTTAGTTTCTTTCAGAATGCCATTCTGGCACAGTTTGAAGGGGTGACTTTGTTCTGGCTCGGGGAAAAAAGAGCAGAACTCTATGGCAAAGTACGAAAATGGGGATCTGTCGGTTTTATTATTGGTGTATTCGGCTTAGGCGCCGTCTTTGAAATTATTAGTATCAGTATGTTGCCAGTGTTGTTGCTGTGTATTTCATTTCTGGCCTTTCTCTGGTCATTTACCATTAAAGAGCCCACGACAGCACCTACCGCACAGAAACAGCTCGAACCCTTATGGCCAATATTCAAACGCCCAGTGGTGTATAGCTTTTTCCTGATTGAATTGATTCTGCTATTTTCACACGCGCCATTTTATAGTTTTTATAGCAATTATCTCAGTCAGGCGGGATTTAGCACCAGTCAGATCGGGCTGCTCTGGTCAGTCGGGGTCATTGCGGAAATAATCATGTTTTCCTATGCGACGTTCTTTCTGACACGGTGGTCATGGCGTCATCTGGTCACGCTATGCTTGTTAATGACAGGATTAAGATGGTTCATCGTCGGAGTCTTTCCTGCTTCATTTATGGCACAGTTTTTTGCTCAAACGATTCATGCTTTAAGTTTCGGTTTATTTCATATGATTGCAATGCGGGTGATATTCCAGAACTTCTCTGCAGGGCAGCAAGGACGTGGACAAGCGCTCTATAGCACCATGTGGGGCATTGGTGTGGCGAGTGGCAGTATTCTGGCTGGGCATTATTGGGATCAAGTCGGCGGCACATCTATCTTTATCGCTGCTGCAGCATCGACCTTGCTTGGCTTGTTACTGATTTTCGGATTGCCAAATAAAGTCGAACTGCAAAAACAGGCTTGAAAATATCATCTCAACATTAAATACGGATCTTGGAATATTGCCCAAACCACGGTTGAGCTTGTTCCAATTGAGCTGCCAATTGTAGCAGGAGATCTTCACGGGCAAACGGCGCAATAAACTGTGAACCGAGCGGCAGGTTTTGTTCATTCCAGTACAGCGGTACAGACATCGCCGGGAGTCCGGTAATATTGGCCAACTGGGTAAAAGGCACCCATTTCAGATTTTCTTTCACAATCTGGTCGACCAGTTTACCTTGCGCCAGTAAATGCGCTTTATTCAGTTTCAATAAAGCTTTAAGAATCGGTTTCTGCCAGTTTGGTGTTTTGACCTCACCATTTTTTGGCGCCACTGTCGCCGTGGCAGGAGTCAGATACAGATCATAATCATCAAAGAAATGATTCATCTGGGTTACATATTGACCCCAGTTATTCAGGTTCTGGATATAATCAATCGCGCTGGTTTTGGCCCCAAAAGCTGCCAAGGCTAAAGAGTCCAGTTCAAAATCATTAGATTTGGATGGATAGCCTTTCTGAATTTCATCCAGCATAAATGAAAACTGGCTAAACCAGGTGGTAATAAAATCCTTGGCCAGTTGCATGCCATCAATGGCTGGACGGTCTTCGACTACTTCATGGCCCAAAGATTCTAAAAGTTTTGCTGTTTGTTCGATGGCTTTGATCGCGTCCTGAGAAACAGGTGTGCCAATGGTAGAATAAGTACTAAATGCAATTTTTAGCTTCTTCGGTGGTTGCTGAATCACATCCAGATAATGATGTTGTGGACGCTGAATCTTAAACAGTGAACTATGATCTTCACCATGGGTGGCATCCAGCATTGCAGCACTATCCCGTACCGTTTTGGTCAGTACATGCTGAATCGCGGCGCCATGCATGGCTTCACTCATTTGTGGTCCCCAAGGCGTGCGGCCACGACTCGGTTTCAGGCCAAACAGGCCGCAATAGGAAGCGGGGATACGTATCGAGCCGCCACCATCACCAGCACCCGCAATTGGTACAATTCCGGCAGCCACGGCAGAGGCTGATCCACCTGATGAGCCGCCACTATTATGCTGTAAATTCCACGGATTTTTACAGCTGCCCCAGGCATCAGGTTCAGTAATACCTTTAATCCCAAATTCAGGGGTATTGGTACGTCCAAAAGTCACAATCCCGGCTTTTTCCCAGCGATTGACAATCTCGGCATTGGTCTCGGCAATATAACCGATCCGTTTTAAGCCCTGACAGCCATAAGAAGTCGGATAACCGGCATATTCCTGAAACAGGTCTTTAACCAGAAAAGGTACACCGGCAAAAGGCCCGGACAGATTTTGCTGGCTCCGTTTCAAGGCATGTTCATGCATCGGAATAATAATTGCATTCAGCTCGGGATTGGCAATGGAACTACGTTCTAAGGCAGCAGATAAAAGTTCACTTGAATGTACGTGTTTATTGGCGACCAGTTCAGCGAGTCCTAAGCCGTCATATTGCAGATATTCTTCAAATTTCATTGCCATTCCCTAGCATTAATGCTGTTTCAAGGTTGTAGATGATTTGGGCTCAAGATGCAAGCACCACCTGATTGCGCCCACGATGTTTGGCCTGATATAGGGCTTGGTCTGCAATATTAATCAGGTTTTGCAGATCTTGGGAGTTGGGTTCATTTTGATGGGTGATGCCCACACTCACGGTAATATACAGGGACGAGCCATCTGATTGATGCATCGGGGTTTTTTCCACTAGATCACGAATCCGTTCTGTAATAAGACGTGCTTCTGATGGTTCGGTATTCCAGAGTAGCAGTACAAATTCTTCTCCACCAATCCGTGCAAACAGATCTTGTGCACGCAAATTGTTACGTACAATCTGCGCAAAGTGTTGCAAGACTTTATCACCGACATGATGGCCAAAATGATCGTTCAGGCGTTTGAAATAATCAATATCCAGCATGATCACTGAAAATTCCATCGTCTTGGCATATTGCAGTAAATATTCACCTTTTTGAAAGAAGAAATGACGATTCATGGTGCGGGTCAGACTGTCATGATTGGCCAGATACAAGACCCGTTTAAACAGCTCATTGCGGTTTTGGCTGATAATACATAGGATGAGCGGAGATAAGGCCAGCATAAACAGCCCGATCCGGAGCGAAATATAAATCGTAGAATCTGCCAGGATGGTGTGATTGGTGGCGTAAAATTGCGTCAGGCTGTAATAGGTCAGGATAATCACAAAAGCGTTGATCATGGTCATGGTAAACAGGCGATAGGTTAATGCGGCCCAGATCAGCGCAGCCAAAGGATAGAGCAGGGTGCCCGGACCTGAAAAAATATTGGTGATGATGACACAGAGTACGACTGTAGCTGCGGGCAGAAAATAACTGAAATGATGACGCTTTTGACGGCGGTTTTTAAACAGATACTGCATATCCTTGATTCTGGGAAAGGCCAGAAGCAAAGGTAATACCACGATATAATTGACCATCTCGCCCGTCCACCATAGACCAAAATCAATCCATAAGTTTTCTTTGGTCATGAATGTATTGGGTAAGTTTGGCAGGGTGGCAACTGCAAAAGCAGCGCTGGCCAGACAGCCGGCAAATGCGAAGATGCCAAATAAATGAATAAAGGTATAACCGGTATTGTAGTATTTATAATTAATCTTGAAATATCGAATAAAAAATATCGAGACAATAGTACTGATCAGATTAGACAGGGTAAGAAACAGGCTTTGTAATAGGCTGTTCCCGGTGACCAGATCTGCAAACATAAAAGCACTGAATGCACCGAGCCAACCTCCCATATTATTTAAATGTGGAAAGCGTAAGAACAGGGCTAACAAGGCAGCATTGGCCGGCCACAATAAGGCCAGGTACTCAATCGGTCTGGTTGCGATCCCAATAAAACAACAGACTAAAACAGCGAAAACAATGACAAAATAAGCATAGGTTTCATGATTTAATTGTTGTTCTGTTATTCGAGCTAATTGCAAATTTAAAATCCTATTCAAATTTTTAAGTGTGAATGATCACTTTGTTCAGCAACTAAGTTTGACCCAAAATATAATTTTATTGTTTGATTAATCTGTTATTAATACGGACTATTAAGATTCTTATATACGAAATATATACAAAAAAAGTCAGAAAGGAAATCCATCTTTTTAAACAATGTGATAAATAATTTCTGACTCTGTATTGAAATTGCGTTAGAGCGGGACACGATCCCAAAAAATATGATAATTTAGAATCAATTGTTAACAAGATGCCGGTAAATATGAAAAAAATATGTCTTAGCCTTATCTTACTCATGAGCTCACCTTGGCTAATGGCGACAGAAAATAAAAAACCAGCAAATGCTCCTGCTAAAGCTGCTGAAATCCCAAATACATTTACTGTGAAAACCCGTCCGGAAATTGTCGGATTGTGGGGAATGGAAATCCCGAATAATAAAAAATGTATCGAATATTATAATTTTAAAGGCAATAATAATGTGGTGATTAAAAGTGGCGACGAGTGGACGTCAGGGCTGTATGACTATCAGCCGGCACAGGATCCTTCGCAGCAGATTCCAGCGCTGATTCTGCAAGTAAAATACGACAATAATGAAAAAGACTGTTCAGGCAATCAAGTGGATCAGTCTGGTGAAATTTCGCAGTATTTTGTCAAATGGCAAAACCCTTATACCATTAACTTCTGTGCCAATGAAAAAGCCGAGCAATGTTTTGCCGTGCTCAGACGCGTATTGCCTTAAATTGCACACAATAAAAAACCGCTGAATGACAGCGGTTTTTTATGAGCTTTGATTTAAGCTTTGTCTTCAGCACCTTCAAGCTGCTTTAATAAATGCTTCTCTAGGTAATGAATATCCATTGCCTGTTTGCAGAAGTTTTTATCCTGAAGGATTAAATCTTTATGCAAAGGAATATTGGTTTTAACGCCAGTCAAAATCATTTCTTCCAAAGCATTTCTCATTCGAGAAATAGATGTCTCACGATCCTTACCATGCGAAATCAGTTTGGCAATCATCGAATCATAATACGGTGGAATGCTGTAGCCTGGATAAACATGCGAATCTAAACGGATACCTGCGCCGCCTGGTGCATAGAAGTTGTCAATCTTGCCTGGTGAAGGCAGGAAGGTCGATGGATCTTCTGCGTTAATACGGCATTCAATCGCATGTCCTAAAACTTTGACGTCTTCTTGCTGAATATCGAGACCTAAGCCGCCAGCAATACGCAATTGCTGTTCGATAATATCGATACCCGTTACCATTTCAGTTACCGGATGTTCAACCTGAACACGCGTATTCATTTCAATGAAGAAGAACTCATCATCTTCAAACAGGAATTCGAATGTACCTGCACCACGATATTGCATCAATTTACAGGCATTGACACAGGCTTCTAGAATATCAGCACGTGCTTGCTCTGGTAAGTTTGGCGCAGGTGCTTCTTCCAGTACTTTTTGATGGCGACGCTGTAGCGAACAGTCACGATCATACAGATGAATCGCATGGCCGTTACCATCAGCAAGTACTTGCACTTCGACGTGACGTGGCTTTTGCAGGAAACGTTCCATATAGACCGTATCATCACCGAACCACATTTCTGCATCACGCTGTGCAGCCTGAACAGATTCCAGCAGGGTATCGACATTTTCTACGATACGCATACCACGACCACCACCGCCAGAAGCAGCTTTTACAATCAGTGGAAAACCGATCTCTTTGGCTTCAGCCATGGCATTGTGAATCGTTACGGCATGGTCGCAGCCCGGTACTGTTGGTACACCCGCTTTTTTCATGGCAATAATGGCAGAAACCTTGTTTCCCATTAAACGAATATGTTCCGGACGCGGACCAATAAAGATAAAACCAGAATTTTCTACGATTTCTGCAAATTCTGCATTTTCAGCGAGGAATCCATAACCAGGATGGATTGCATCTGCGCCGGTAATTTCAGCAGCTGTAATAATCGCAGGAATATTCAAGTAGCTGTCACTGCTCGCACCAGGGCCGATACATACTGCTTCATCACAGAAACGTAAGTGCATCAGGTCCTTGTCTGCGTCAGAATAGACACCTACAGTTTTGATCCCTAAAGTTCTGCAAGCACGGGTGATGCGTAACGCAATTTCACCACGGTTTGCAATTAAAACTTTTTGCAACATTATAAATCCCCGGGGTGATTAAGCGCGGTAGCGGAAAAGTGGTTGACCGAATTGAATCACTTCACCATTTTTCACCAGAATTTCTTCAATCACACCGCTTTGAGTTGCTTCAATCGGGTTCATGATTTTCATTGCTTCGATAATACCGAGCGTATCGCCTGCAGAAACGGTCTGGCCAACTTTAACAAAGGTCGGCTCACCTGGGCTTGGTGCTGCATAGAACACGCCGACCATTGGTGAAGTTTCAACAGCACCGCGAGGAGATTTTGCTGCTGGCGCTTCGGCTGCTGGTGCAGGCATCGCAGGAACAGCTGCTGCAACCACTGGATTACGACGAGTTAATGCAATCGATTGATCGCCTTCTTTAACTTCGATCGCCTGTAAGTCAGATTCAATCATCAAGTCGATGAGTTTCTTGATTTTACGGATATCCATGAGACAGTATTCCTAATTAAGATTGTGTAGAAGGTTGTATTTTTTCAATGATATAGTCGAGGGCAGCAGCATAGCCTTTTGCACCTAGACCACAGATCACGCCGATGGCTTTATCGGACAAGTATGAATGATGTCGGAATGCCTCACGTGCATGCACATTAGACAGATGGACTTCAATGAAAGGAATGGCAACGCCAAGGAGGGCATCGCGAACAGCAACAGAGGTATGGGTCAATGCTGCTGGATTAATAATGATATATTGAATGCCGTCTTGCTGGGCTTGATGAATTCGGTCAACAATGGCACCTTCCCAGTTGCTCTGGAAAGTATCGAGTTGTAAGGTAGCTTGTTGAGCCTGAGCAATCAGCTGCTGGTTAATATCGTCAAGACTAAGGTGACCATAAACTTCCGGTTCGCGCTTCCCAAGCAAGTTTAAATTCGGTCCATGAATAACCAAAATGGTCGAACTCATCCAGCATGCTCCAATTAAAAAGTATCGGGGTTTGTTTGCAAGATGTCTGCAAACTCTGCTTATTATTGCATGATTTTCTACATTACTATTTATAATTTCTTTGAATTAACGTAGAAAGCATATAGCAAACAGTGGCGCTATAATGAAAACTTTGCAGAGATTTGGCAATGTTAAAAAATTACAATTCGCTGGGTATTCAGATTATTTTCATTGTAAACCCAATTGGCAAAAACAGTTAATATCCTTTATGTAACTGTATCTTCATGTTAACGCTAAATTCTTCCTTTTAGTGATATTTTTAGTTTTGAACAAGAGTTGTCTGGCTGATTTTACTGCAATGTTCGACTTCTATAGCATAGAAAACTCTTTACATTCTGACTTTAGAGTTGTGCTGATTATCCTCTTTATATATAAGCTATCGACCGTTTCTCAAAACTTGATGAAAATTTAAAAATATAAGATAAGACAATATGTTAATGATATTTTCTCTTATTGTACTTGGATTTTCCTAGGTCTATTCTTCCAATATATTGGAATTAATTACATCATTTTCAATTCAAGTATTCATGACAGACACTGTACAAGAATCTATTTCTTCTTCCGGAGATAAAGGTTAAATCTCAGCAGGTTTAAGATAAAAACCTTGGACTATATGCCTCGTATTTATAGACGCATGAAGTGACGAATGTGTTCATCTTCAAGTCTTCTACACAGTGAAGCCATTAATCGCCTAACGCTTAGATAGTGGCAAAAACGCATATATTTGTTGCTATTTTGCGCGTCAGTATCTTTGCAGAAAAGTTTAAAAGTGGGGATGGTCGTAAATATTGAGCCAAATAGGTCTGATTGAGGCGGAATACGGGCTTAAAGCAAAATTTGCTCTGTAGTTGCCTCATCTAAATTAACTTCTTGAGCTAATCTTTATATAATCATGCGATTCCTCTCAAACAAGACTTTCTATGACACCTGCATGCAAACTATTAAAAGCCAATAAAATCGAATACAGCATTCACGAATATGAACATGATGCCAATGCCAAAAGTTTTGGGCTAGAAGCTGCTGAAAAACTAGGACTTTCGGTAGAAGAAGTCTTTAAAACTTTATTGGTCACGGATGATAAACAGTATTTTGTTGCCATATTGCCGGTACATCATCAACTTAATCTGAAAAAAGTAGCGCAGGCTTTAGGATGCAAAAAACTCCAGATGGCAGATCCTAAACATGCAGAACGTTTGACCGGTTATCTGGTCGGTGGAATCAGTCCTATTGGCCAGAAGAAACGGTTAAAAACAGTAATTGATGCAAGTGCCGAGCAGCTAGATAAGATTTATGTGAGTGGCGGTAAAAGGGGTTTGGATATCGGATTAAAATCGGCTGATCTTGCCAAAGTGCTCAATGCACAGTTTGTCGATGTGCTGGATATATAAGATCAGAGCATGATGATCACCTAAATTCATAGAACCTGAAGTAAAAGATTTGAAGTGGCTGCATATTTTTTGGTCGGAAATAACAGTAAATCATTTTATACGTTTGTATATTAGATAAGTTAAAACACAGCCTGACTGTGTACACAACAAGGAATGAAAACAAAAATATAAATTATTATGCGGAGCATAATGGATGAAAATTCAAAATAAAAAATGGCCACGGTTCTGTCTGACATTATCTGCAATGGCGATGCTTTCTGCGTTGCCGAGTGTACAGGCTGCTTCTGCGCCTTCAGCTGCACCTGCCAATTCACAGCAGGTTTTCTTTGTCGGAAATAACTGGGATGGCACGGTAACTGTGATTCGTCCATCGGGTGATTTTGGCAAAATTGGCGTCATTAACATGATTCCTGATCGTAAAGAGCGCCTTAAAGAAATTCACCTGAATCCAATCAAGCTGATTGCCTATACTTATATTCAGAGCACAGCCGGTGAAGGCAATGACCAGCTGGTGGATGATATGTACTCGACACCAGATGGCCAGTCAGTGGTCGCATCGCGCCCAAGTTTCGCCGATGTGGTATCGATTAATATCAAAACTGGCAAGATTAACTGGCGTACGCCTGTTGAAGGCTTCCGTGCCGACCATATGGCGGTATCACCAGATGGGCAACGAGTCGCCGTATCTGCATCTTCAGGAAATGTGGTGCATGTATTGGATATCCATACCGGTAAAGAGTTGGGCCGTTTCAGCACTGGCGACAAACCGCATGAAAACATTTACTTCGATGGCGGCAACAAGATCCTGAACTCTGCCATCGGCAATGTTGAAACCTCGATGGATGCACAGTGGCAAGACTTTACTAAAGGTAAGCGTTTTATCACTATCGCAGATGCCAATACGCATCAGGTGCTAAGAAAAATTGACTTCAGACCTGCACTGGATGCATTTGGTCGTAAAGATTTATCCAACTCAGTACGACCAATTGTATTTAGTAAGGATGAAACCAAACTGTATGCCCAGGTTTCATTTTTTAATGGGCTGATTGAGTACGATCTGAATCAGAACAAGATTAGCCGGATCGGACAGCTCCCTGGCAGTGACAGTATCCAGAAAGACCGAACCAAATGGGTGAATGATTCACGCCATCATGGCCTATCAATCAGTGCGGATGGTGAAAAGCTCTGTGTCGCCGGTACGATGGATAACTACGCTACGATTGTAGATCGCAAAACACTGACAGCCGGGAAACTGATTTCTGCAGGTAAACCTTATTGGGCAACGCGAAGCCCGGATGGTCGTAGCTGTGTAATTTCAGAAAGTGAAACAGATGTAGTCACAGTGATTGATTTTGCTACAGGCAATAAAGTGCTGAGTGTGCCGGTAGGAAATCATCCACAACGCGTCCGGATTGGATATGCACCAGCAGACTGGTCAACGCCGTAGTCAATCGTCGATGAGCGAAAAAGACAGCTTTTTGATAAAGGCTGTCTTTCTTTAGCTGAGGACATAAAAATGAATGATAAAACAATTCTGTTCTATGTAATACTCGGATTGCTATTGTTTGGGACTTTAGTCGGTATTGGCTATCAGGTACGACAAGAAATCTATCGGACGAATTTTACTGATCAGACCCATTCTGATCCGGTCCTGCCAGCTGAAAAATCGGCAAGCTATATATCTGTTAACTCTCCTGAGAATAGTCAAACTACGAATAAGGAACAGAATGATACGGTTGCAAAGCAAAGCGAATTATCAAAGCAACAAGAACAGTTATATCTGGACTTTACTCAGATCATTAACGCTTTAAGTGAGGGACAACGACCAGATCCTCACCAAGTCAGTTTGTTGATCACTCAGCAGCAAAAACTGGTAGAGGCCCAACTGGTGAGCAAGGCCGAAGCGAAAGCACAAATTGATTTTCTGATTAAGGTTCTGCCTGAAATGGATCATGAATTGCATCGGGCATTGCGAGTATTAGAACAAACTCGAATTTGAAAAATTAGATCCAGATGCATCTTTCATTATTCTAAGCCTAAAAATTGCTCTCATAAAAAAGCCCAAAATATGATTTGGGCCTTTAAATACATACTTTAAAAAGCTAAGTATCTTTATAAACAGTTCGCAGGCTTGGGTACACCAGCCAAACGGCTTAAGTGACGGGCCACCAGACCAGTATTAAACTTTTCTTGAAGCATGGCATTATTGATATCGGCACTGACAGTTTTCATTAAAAATTTAATCAGTGGTCGTGTTGCTGGTGAATGACCAAACTGCTGATAGAACTGACGTACCGCTTGCAGAATTTCAAAATGCCAAGGAGTTAAGCTCAGTTTCAGACTATCGGCCAGCACTTGAGCGACTTCTTCATTCCAGATGGTATAGTCAACCAGATGGCCATCTTGATCCAATTCTAAATTCATATCTAACTCATTTATTATTTCATTGAAATGCAGCGATTAAACTCGAGGCAAAGATCTGCAAAATCCGCATAATTCAAAAGCTTTATCTGATCAGGCAAAGGCTGTACTAATAACTCCGCATCATTTTTCAGTATGTGAACTTGCGGCAAGCTTTGAAGAAATGAATGCTCTAGCAGCAAAACCGCTTCACCCATCAGCACGACCTGATCACCCATTGTATAAGTTTGAGCCAGTTGCTCTAGGATCTGCGCTGTTGCCGAATAGCTGGATTGGATCAGGTAAAGTGTATGATTTGACATTTGTATATCCTTATTCCTTACCAATACAACACATGATCAAAGCTTTGAATAAATTCAGAATTAAGCTCAATAAATTCGATTTCTTGTTCGCTCTGTGCCACAAATGAGGAATGCTGGTTTTTCTGCTCAATCAGAACTGGAGTGAGATCATAAAACTCGAAACTGTCGACCATATTTGATGCCAGTTTGAATGCATGATGCACCTGGTCAAATTGCAGCTCTGAACGCAGCAGACTAAGGGCAGCACCTTGTAGCAGGACTTTAACTTCTGCGCCAAAGGTTGCCAGGACCATGGTAGCTGACAGGCTTTCATGCACCTGCAGGCTGGTCAGATTGGCTTGGGTTAATATAACAAGTACAGATTTCACACAAGATTCCTTGGAAAAGCAACACATTCTAAAAAATGAAACATCTAGAATTGAATGAGACGTTGTGAGGACTGAACAGCATCGGCAAGTTCACCTAAACCGACCAATTCAAAGGCATCTGCCAGATTATGCTGCTGAATATTGTGACGTCGAGCATTGTCCAGATCTGTAATTCCACGTGCCAATGCTGCACTTACACAGACCGGGAGGCGAATCTGTAGCGCTTGCCATGCATGTGTAAGATGACGTTGATCGTCGGGTACCCATTGCAGTGCATTTGCGACCGATACGCCGTCCTGATAGAAGAATACACGGAATGCTTCCTGTTTATCTTGCAAGGCCTGAGCCAAACCCAGGGCATGCCAGGCATAAATGGAAGTCGGTGCGGAGGTAACAAGAATTAAGGTGCTCATCGAAATTCACTACAGGCTTGATCAATAGCAACAGATTGATCTTGGCTTCATCAGAAAGTAGGTAGTATAAATGATTTTAGTGACGGGTGGATTAGGCTTTTTAGGCTCACATATTGCTTTAAGTCTGTTAGCACAAGGACTAGAGGTCATTGTGGTCGATAATTTGGCCAATGCTAACTTACAGACTCTGGAGCGCCTCGAATTTATTTCTGGTATGTATGTACCTTTTATCAAAATTGATATTCGCAATACGCCAGCATTGAACAAAGTCTTTGAGCAGCATTCGATTCAGGCTGTGGTGCATACCGCAAGTTTTAAATCACTGGAAGAATCAGTATTAAAACCACTTGAATATTATAATGATAATGTCAGCTGTATTATGAGTCTCATGCGTGCCATGCAACGTACCGGAGTGCGTCATCTGGTACATTTATCCAGTCTGGCGGTATATGGACAATCTGGCACAGATTTAAGCGAAGATCTGCCTTTTAACTATATCTATCCGAATCCCTATATCAAATCGCAACAGATGGTTGAGGAAATTATTCGCGATACTGCCAAAACTGACAATGAATGGCGGATTGCAATCCTACGTCTTTCCAATATCGCAGGTGCCTTTGAACACGGTGTACTGGGGGAAGCAGTGCCACCTTTGCCAAAAAATATTTTGCCTTTGGCGATGCAGGTCGCTGCACAGCAACGTGAATATCTGGAATTACGCCGTCAGGCCCATACTGCGGATGGCACAGTAGAACGCAGTTTTCTGCATGTCGCAGACTGTTGTGATGCCGTGATCAAGTCCTTGCAATGGCTGTCACAACAGCAGGAATTAAAATGTGAAGCCTTTAATATTGCTGGTGAATTGATTTCCATACAGGATTTGCTAGATCAACTGGCTGAAGTGACTCAATCTGCAATCAAAACCATGGATGCTTTACCATATCCCCATGCGGAAATGGATCAATTGGGGGCGAACATTGAAAAGGCGCGAAATATTCTACATTGGCAACCTCAGCGATCACTCAGAAAGATGCTTGAGGATGAATGGTTGTTTTATCAGAATATGCTCAGAGGGCAGTAATTAAAAGTATTTAGCTATATTTGATAATAATTATCATTTACATGATTGCTGTGATCGATTACTTTAAATAAATAGATTAAATCATTGATATAGAAATTCCTAAAATCAGTAACAGGCAAGAAGAATTGAGGTTGAACATGCAAACACGTATTGAACATGACACGATGGGAGAGGTGGCTGTACCGAGTGAGGCTTTATGGGGCGCTCAGACTCAGCGTAGCTTGCAAAATTTCAAAATTGGCAATGAGCGGTTGCCACGGCCAATGATTCGTGCCATGGGACTCGTCAAAAAAGCGGCTGCCTTGACCAATGCCGAGCTAAACCAGATTCCCCAAGAACTGTCACGCTATATCGTGGATGCGGCAGATGAAGTCATCAGCGGGAAATGGGACAGTCAATTTCCACTGGTAGTCTGGCAAACTGGTTCAGGTACACAAAGCAATATGAACTGTAATGAGGTGATTGCCAATATTGCCAACCAGAAATTGGGCAATCATTTAGGGGCACAAAAACCGGTTCATCCAAATGATCATGTCAATCGTGCCCAATCTACCAATGATTCATTTCCAACTGCGATTCATGTGGCTGCGAGCTTGCAGATTAATGAACTTTTAATTCCGGCTGTCACACGTTTACGCGATACTTTATATGCCAAATCTCAGGATTTTGCCGATATTGTAAAAATTGGCCGGACACATCTACAAGATGCTACGCCTTTAACCTTGGGGCAGGAATTCAGCGGTTATGTCTCTCAGCTGGATCATGGGCTTCTTCGTCTAGAACAGGCATTGGTCGGACTATATGAATTACCATTAGGCGGTACAGCGGTTGGTACCGGTCTGAATGCCCATCCTGATTATGCCGTTCAGTCTGCTAAAACCCTGGGACAATTAACTGGCTTGCCATTTGTAACTGCGCCAAACAAGTTTGAGGCTTTGGCAGGCCGTGATGCTGCGGTATTTGCTTCTGGTGCATTAAAGACTTTAGCAGTGAGCCTGAATAAGATTGCCAATGATATTCGCTGGCTAGCCAGCGGGCCACGTTGTGGTTTTGGTGAATTGCGTATTCCTGAAAATGAACCGGGTTCTAGCATCATGCCGGGTAAGGTGAACCCGACGCAAAGTGAAGCGATGACGATGGTGGTCGCGCAAGTTCTCGGAAATGACACCACCATTAACGTGGCAGGTGCATCAGGTAACTTTGAACTGAATGTATTTATGCCGGTCATTGCCTATAATCTGTTGCAATCCATCCAGCTTTTAGGCGATGCGTGTAACAGTTTTAATGATCATTGCGCCGTAGGCATTGAGCCGAATCATGAGAAAATTGAACATTTCCTGCATGATTCTTTAATGCTGGTCACGGCATTGAATCCGGTCATTGGTTATGAGAATGCAGCCAAGGTTGCCAAAACAGCTTATAAGGAAGGAAAAACCTTAAAACAGGTGGCTGTTGAACTGGGTTTAGTCACCGCTGAACAGTTTGATGAAGTGGTGCGTCCTGAACAGATGGTCTCACCGAATGCTAAATAAGGGCCGGAGCACTTTTATTTTCAATCTTTACGCCTGTTTTATCATGGAATAGTCAGCAGTGGTTTTTATCTCAGGCAGAGTTGCGTACAATAGTGCTAGATGAGATTAACCACTGATGATTGTTTTATGCTTGATATTTATTTAACAGATGTTCAAAGAAAGGTGCAATTCAAGGATTATCCAAGTGAGCATCCTGTTAAATTTATTCTGAATTTTAAAAAGATTTTCCCAAGTGTGATGGAACTTCTTTTACCTGTGCTTCCGGATAATGAAAATCTGGAAGAAATGTCTTGGGAATCGACCAGCGATGATTTTGAGACCTTCCAGATGTTTTTAACAGGATGGGGTATTATCGAACTGCGTTTAAAAGCAATTACCCAGTTTAAACATAAAGCATTTGCGGATCGTCTGGTTAAACAAGCCCAACAGAAACGCAAAGACTATCAAAAACAGCAGACTAAACTAACCACAGTTGAACTGGATTATTTGTTTATGCATGAGATGCATGCTCTGATTGATGCAGAACTGGTGGAACTCGGTGAGAAATTCTATTTACCGATTTTACGTGAGCTCTGGAAGACTAAAGTATCTGCTCAGGTGCTGAACGCGAAGTTTTAAATCGGTTTTTTAGCTTTTAATTATAAAATTAATCCTCCAATTTTGGGGGATTAATTTTTATCTGCAAGATGAGATTTATTTCATGATGTGCTCTCTCTTAGAATAGCCTAAGCAAGATTAAATTTGGTGATTGAAGGTCTTTATTCTTAAAATTTTGATCAATAATAGCGCATGTTGAACCATTGTTTAGCGTCAGGCACTCGCATAGGGCAGTAGTTTTAACGATTGTTCAAAAAATAGATGAAAATGATCATTTTTAGCTAAAAAATATATAAAAATATCAATTAAATAGCCTAGTAATTGAGTCCATTATTTTTTAAGGTATATAGGCTTTATCTCACGTTAAAGCAAAAGCTCCATTGATTAGCTATCCTTCATAAAAATAACTGAAGGTTCAAATTTTCCCGAAGATATATCCCAGGATTTTCAAAAATGTCGAATCAGTTTTTAGATTTAATTACTAAACGCCGTACTATTTATGCTATTGCCAAGAATGTTGAACAATCTCCTGAACATCTAACTGATTTGATTCAGACTGCAATTAAGCAGAGCCCATCTTCTTTCAATTCTCAGTCTTCACGCGCCGTCATTTTATTCAATTCGGAACATGAAAAGTTCTGGGGCTTCGTCGCAGATAAATTAAAAAGCTATGCCAAAGATGAAGAAAGCGCTGCAAGAACCACAGCAAAAATGGCAAGTTTTGCGGCAGGGCTAGGCACTGTTTTATTTTTTGAAGATCAAACAGTTATAGAAGGCTTACAGGAACAATTCCCATCTTATGCTGATAACTTTCCAATCTGGGCAGAGCATTCGACTGCGATCGCGCAATTTGCAACGTGGACAGCATTGCATACAGAAGGTCTGGGCGCATCATTGCAGCACTACAATCCGATCGTGGATGAACAGGTACATGCGGAATGGGACATTCCATCGAACTGGAAGTTGCGTGCACAGTTGGTCTTTGGTTCGATAGAAGGCGAGCCACGTGCCAAAGATTATCTGGCGGATGAAGAGCGCTTTAAAGTCTTCCAATAAGCTGAGATCCATATCTGCGCTTAACACGGTTTAAGGGCAGATATTTTTTAGATCTCGACGAAATCCCAATCAGCTTCATTAAAATTAAGTTAAAATAGCGCGCTAATGAATGATGAGTAAGACCGAATGTCGAAAAACACGCAAAACCTGTCACCGTTACAAGAACTGATCGCAGAGCAAAAGCTACTTTGTGAAGAAGTAGGCTCGGCTTATGTTGAAGTCACGGGGGATGATGTTGTTGCGGTGGCCGTACATACCTTAAAACAGGATCCGATTGTCGGCATCCGTAAAAAGCCTGAAACAGATGAAAATATCAGCTGGTACATTTATGGCGGAGAGCCTTCAAGTGAAGAGGCTTTTGAAACCATGACAGTACGTGAATTACAGGACATCGCACCAGAAGTTTTACCGTATCTGGCTCTGGAAACAGGTTTTCGTTTCATGATTGATGCCGATGATTATGAAGATGTCTGGAAAGAAGAAATTTAAATGCTAAAAAAATCATCTTTCATTTGTGCTGGATTATTATTAGGACTGAGTAGTGTGGTCTTCGCACAGCGGCTTTCACAAAGTGCCTATGACCAGTTTATTTCAGCACAGACTAAAATCGTGAATGAAACCAAATACATTTTAGATGAAGATGATCAAAAGGCAGATGCACAAACTCAACGTCAGGCTTTCTGCAAACGACTGAAAGCCTATCAGGATATTCAAAAGGTGTCCGAAGAAAACAGCAGTCTGGATATGGCGCCCACGATGGCTATGATTGCCAAAAACTTTCTTGAGCGGCAGGATCAAAGTTTGACTCAATCTGGAATGACTACAAACGTATTTTGTAAAAATAGGGATGTAGAATAAATTATAAAATACTTTTCATTCTCGAACGTTTTTCGCAGTAGACTAAAAATAAATAAGTCTGTTTTACAATCAAATTTTATAGATATTAAAACCTGAAAGACCATCTCCCGAATATCATTTAATAAAGAAAATGTTAAGTTAATTTAAATTTATTTTAATGTGAATACCTCATACCTCATACCTCATACCTCGGGGATATATCCACTGTATTCAATCTATTGATAAGAATAAATGAATAATCGTGGTTTTGTAATTTCTAAAAAATGTCTTATTTATGCGGTGTATTTCTTGAACAGAACAATTTAAGTAGGATAGCGTGATTGCACGCTTATATAAGCTACTAATTTAAGCATATTAAGATACTAAAATAGCCTAAGCAAAACATAAGTTTAACAACTTTCTCAAGAAAGGGAAAAGGGGGAATTGATAATACTGATGTTTACTGCCTGTAACTCATTTGGTCTTAAGACAGATTATTTTTAAATAGAATCAAGTCGATTAATAAGCTACTTATGAATGGTCGATCTTTAACAAATTATGAGCAGTGAATATTAAGGAAGATTGTTTAAATTACCTCAGTCTATTTGGATAATAACAGCGAGTTAGTTTTAAGAAAAAACTCCGAATTAAAAGTGGTTTATGTGTTATTAAATCCCAGTTTTAAGGTTTTCATTAATTTTATTTAGTCTGCCCCACAACTCAACCATCTTCTTTCATATTTATAGCCAGATATCCATCCAGATCTAAAATCGTAATTTTAAATACTTACAAATCGATTATGAATTATTTAGCCTAAGCAAAATATATCCCCATAAAATAGCCTAAGCAGGATTTTATATTTAAAAATTTCGCAATTGATTAATTCCCAATATAAATCCATTATAAACACTTAAATAAAGAAAGAAATCACGGAATTCTCAAATGATCCTAAATTATCAACTCCAACACCACGAAACGTCAGTACTATCTCCAATGATTTTTATTCATGGTTTATTCGGTAGTTTAAGTAATTTAGGAATACTAGCTCGATATTTTTCTGAGCAAAGAACCGTGCTTCAAATTGATGTACGCAATCATGGTCTTTCTGGTCATAGTTCAGACTTAAATTATCAGTTCATGGCGGAAGATGTCCTAGAAACTTTATCCAGTTTAAATATTCAAAAGTTCGTAGTAGTAGGGCATTCCATGGGTGGGAAAATTGCCATGAAATTGGCTGATTTAGCCCGTGTACAAACTGAAAGGTTGGTCGTCCTGGATATTACACCAATCCAATATCATGAGAGTCATCATACTGAGATTTTTAAAGCTTTATTTGCGGTGCAGCAAGCAAATGTTGCTTCACGACTTGAGGCAGCAAAAATTATGCGTGAATACATTGATGAAGAAATGGTAATTCAGTTTTTATTAAAATCCTTTAATAAAGGGCAGTGGCTCTTTAATGTTCAGGCTTTATTTGATCATTATCCAGATATTATGGATTGGGAAAAGGTCGAAAAAATTAATCAGCCAGCTTTATTTCTTCGTGGCGGTAATTCTTTTTATATCTCAAAACCTGAACATTTTGCGGCAATCAATGAACAATTTTCTCAGGCGAAAATTGAATGCATTGAAAATACAGGACATTGGCTGCATGGTGAAAAGCCAGATGAAGTCATTAAACATATGCAGACTTTTCTAAATTAATTTACGATTTCGCACTCAAGGCTGAAATGTTTGAGTCTGTAATTGTCCTTCATGAATGAGTTGATGCGCCATTTCAGCTGTTTTCTTTAAACCGGGCATACGATATTCAGTATGTCCAAAATCTTTAATGGATTTCCAGCGACCGCCCCAGGTTAAACCCATCGATTCTGCAATCTGGCCAAACAGTTCATAACCACGCATGGCCCATGGATCACGTTCACTAATCACCACCTTGCCATTCCGCTTAAAGGCAATATCCGCGGCCAGACCAAACTGATGATAACTTTGAAAGCCTTTGGCCTTGGTAATATTACTGTTGGTCGCCAAAGAGTTTTGCCTTTCCGGACTTCGATAACCTTCGAGTAAAACCAGCTCATAACCATGCTGTTCGCGCATAATTTTAAAAACCATCAGTAAGCGCTGTTTAAATCGCGGATTCATCTTATGCCATTTACGGTCTGCTGTGCTGATATTTGGATTTATATGAATGTCTTCAATATTCAGATTAAGGCTTTGCGCTGAAATTACAGAATGATTTGCTAAAGATTCTTCTTGTAAGGCTTCGATAATAAGCTGTTCATCAACTTCAGTTGGAGCTGTTAATATTTGCCCATCCAATAATGCATAAATCTGTGGATCAACTTTCCTCAAATATTCAGCTTCAAACCTACTTGCAGTAAGTGGCTGAGTGAAAGCGAACATTAAAATACTGGCAAATAAGCTAAATCCTGAAATCAAAATCCACCATTGCTGCAAATACCATTCAGACTGAAGATGCTCAGGCGATGCCGCCTGATGAAATTTCTGAACAAACTGTTTTGCTTGAGAAAATTGTTGTTTGCTTTGTGAAATCAAATCAAGAAAAAAATCCTGTATTCTTAATCGAAACTCGTAAGACAGCAAGGCTAACATAGCTAAGCTTAATAGAATAAAGCTGCTCAATATAATCAAAATCATCAGTTGAATGATTGATCTAATAATAATTCAAAAATTTTTTTTTATTCATCGATATAAATTTTCCAACGGCGTCATTTTTTAAGTCTTTATTTTTATAAGTGTCCATCATATTTATTTGAAAATTGAGTTAGGGTAAATGAATCGTAATATAGGCTTGTTCAGCAGGCGCGCTAATCAAATTTTGATATTGAGAAAAAACAGCAGCTTGTTCTGTTGACAAGGCATATTTAAAAACCACAAAGCTGATCACGGCAAATAATAATAAAAATATCAGAATCCAGAAAAATGGTAATTCACGATGGATAATATGTCGGATTTGATCTGGAATTGCTGAAAAAGGAGAAAAAGCAACTTTTTTACCCTTGAGATAATCAATCTGATCTCCGATACGAGCAATCAGACTATTTAAATGCTCAATAGATTCAATTCGATATTTTCCATGGAAGCCCAATAAAAGGCAATAATGATATACCTCTAATACTGCCAGACGTTGCTTATCTTTATGGCGTATTTCTTCCAGATATTCAAAGAAGCGATAACCTGCAAGTTGTGAACCAAAAAGGCTTAACTGCAAGGGACTGATCATCCAGGAATTTTGCAGATCAAAAAATCGCTCATCCTGTTGGGTGACAATTGTTTCATCTATTAAAGCGCAATAGGCATATTTTGCATCTTGAATATCTTCAGCTGAAAATTGCATCTGGCGTGCCTGATGTTCAAAACTTTTCAACATCTCCAGAATTTTTTCACGGAAAGACTCTATATTTACAGGGACATAGTGATTTTTTAACAGGAAAACAATATAGAAGCCGTCATGCAGTAAATCTACCAGACTATTCGTAGAGGTAGGGTAGGTTTCTACAGGTTGCATGGCTGTATAATCTACTCCGATTTGATCGCCATCAAAGAGTGAAAGAGGAGTGTTGGAGATTGTATTCATTAATATTTTTATCCATTCATGACAGCAATAAGTTCAATCGCGATATCCTGAAAGCCATTCGGGATATAAACACAAATCGATTCTGAATCCAGCATGCGCTGATACAGTTCATTATTGGGTTCAATCTCAAAATAATGAACGCCGGAACGTACCGGAATTGCAGTAGGCACCTGCATGAGATGCTGAACGGGTACAGCCGGTAAAGCTGCAACCACGCGTTGTTCTACATCTATAGTACTACCAATTTTAAAACGGATCGGAACATAGGCAATCAAGTCATGTGCAGGCATAACACTACTTGATACAGCAAGATATAACCGCGTATTGTGACTGATCTTATCGGTCTCCAGACTGCCAAACCAATAGGATGGGCGAGTTTCTTTTAAGCTGATACTGATATATCGATTCGAAATAATTGTATCGAGTAAATCTCTGAGAATAATATCCAGCTGATTGAAGCTGTCGTATAGATGATGATGCTGATACTGCGGCAATTGATCAATGTCATAGGCTGTTGAAAAGGTAAGTAGGGAACCACTGAGTCTTAAAAGTTCCGCATATAGCCGTTCCGGATGAATTTGTGGATACTGCAAAATATGATTTAAGGTTGCATAAGCAGTATTTAAGGCATTCACCAGCCAGAAAGAGACAATATCCCCAGAACGAAATTCAATCAGTTTCTGTTCGTTTTCACGGTTATTGGATTGAATCGTTTTAATCTTGGCCCGGATGATATTCAAAGTTCGCTTTAAATTGTCTAGCAGATATTCACAGGCCTGAATATGTAAAATTGGAGGAATGAATTTATGATCAAAAATAAAATTTCCAGAACTTTGTCGTTTGATTTGAGCAACCGGAAGATATAAATAACCATCCAGAGGCTGCTGAGGTTCTTGGCCAACTTCAAAAAGTTTAAATTCTGCCCGACGGCGTAACAGGGTGATCTCTGCAGTAGTGGCATCGGTGAATAAATCATGGGTCGAGATTAAATGTGAGTGATAACGACTAGATTGAGTGTTTTCGACATGACTTACATTTTGCTTGTTCGGCTGTAGCATTGGCAAAGCCAAATAAATTTGCATTTCACCACGCAGGTTTAAGGTATCCAGTTGTACAGGTTCTGGTAATAAATCCTGTGCAGGCGCCTGATAAATTTCACCATCTTGCCAGATCATTTCAATTTTACTTAATGCCAATATATGCATATTGAATTGAGCTTCATCAAATTGAATGGACTGGATCCCGTGAGCAAAAGGAAATGTCGCCCGAATCATATGACTCAAGCGTTGCTCATGATAGGCATCCTGTAATTGAAAATGTTGCGGTCTTAAAAATAGACCTTCGCCCCACAGTACTTTTTCTGCTTTAAACATTTTAATATTTACCACTCATTCTTGGATTCATCATTGGCATATATACCCAGTAATTCATGTACGTTTTCGATCGGATTCTCGTTCTTGATTACTTGAGCCAGCCATTCATGTAATGGCATCTGACTCCATTTAATCGTCTTTTGCAGCATGTAGCTCACTGGACTATGCGGTTCATGAGATTGAAAATATCGAGCGATGTCTTGTAATAACTGCATGGCCTGTTGACGGTTGGCCAGATGGTTTTGGGCTTGAGGTCGAAATTCTTGTATATTTTCAGGCGAGGTATTCATCACTATTATTTCAGGTATTTTGAGAGTGCCGAATTGCGGTGTATTTATTTGATCCTGAGATATTGAAGAAATATCAGTTTTATAAATGCGCTTAATACTGGAGAAGATCGATTCAAGTTGAGAATCTGTGCTCGCGTAACTCGGTGCATCCGGGCCCAGCAAAAGATCCAGTGTATTTTTAAGGCGTTGCCATTGTTTCTGAATTTCCTGAAAATATAGTTCATTCTGGTTTAACACTGTTTGAGGAGTCTTCAGCAACAATTGCTCAAAATACTCCAAGTCCTGAACAGCATTATATTCAGAAGAATCATCTTGCTGCTGTTTGAGCTGTATATTGCGCTGATGCAGTAATACCTCATAATCGCTTAAACTATAAAAAGGTGCAGAACTGACCAAAGGCACCTGTTTCATCAGCGTTGGCAGTTGCGCAATCAAACCTTTTAATAATCCCAAACGCTGATCAAGATCATCCTCTTCGATTTGGGGATGTAAGGTTAACCAATATCGCTCAAGGCTTTGCTGGGTCAACTCTAACCCTCTGACAATCCCTTCAAAACCATAGAAATGACTCCAAGCCTCTATGAGCCAGCTATATAGGCGTATATCCTTGGTTTTTTCAGTTAATAATTCAATTATTTTATCGTGTACAAGTTGCCAATTGGCCTGTTTCGGTTCCGAGACCCAGTCACCCTGGTCCAATAAAGGATCATCGCGAGTTCTGGCCTTTTTAATCACATGAAAATCATTTGAAAATGAAAAATCCATGCCACAGGGCTGATCGGCTGAAATACTTTTCAATAAATATTCAAATTCCAGACTCATATTTATTCCAACTATTATATTTTATTTATTATTAGCTTTAATTTACTTCTACTAGGCAGCATCTACTTTACTGTTTTTAGACCGTACTTTTGGTGCTATTTTAACTTTAGGATCTACGCTATAAAAAATTTCATCATTCTTGATCTCAATATGAATCAGTTTAGGGAGCTTTTCCTCACTCATGACCGTCAGTATTTCTGTAGCCAAAGCAGGTAATACTGAAGCATTTAAAATATGATCAATATTGCGCGCACCGCTATCTACTTCTGTACATCGGCTGAGTAGAAGTTCGAGCAAGTCCTCACTATAAGTAACCTGCGTGGCATATTGCTGCTGAATACGTTGGGTAATTTTCCCCAGTTTATGCTGAATGATCTGGATCAATAGCTCATCATGTAAAGGATAATAAGGCACAATTTGCATACGCCCTAAAAATGCCGGTTTAAATTGCTGATACAAACTTGGTTTGAACAGTTCAATTAAGCTTTTTGCATCCGGCCAGTTTTCGACGGGTTGATTTACACAAGCCTGCATAATGGCACTGGAGCCAACATTGGAGGCCAACAGGATTGTCGTATTTTTAAAATCAATTAGACGGCCTTCACCATCTTCCAGCATTCCTTTATCAAAGACCTGATAAAATAATTCCTGCACATCAGGATGAGCTTTTTCGATTTCATCTAATAAAACCACGCTATAAGGATTACGGCGTACCGCTTCAGTCAAAATGCCTCCTTGACCATAACCGACATAACCTGGAGGAGCACCTTTTAAGGAAGATACGGTATGAGCTTCCTGATATTCCGACATATTTATCGTGATCAGATGTGATTCTCCTCCATACAATTCTTGAGCCAAGGCCAGGGCAGTTTCAGTTTTCCCCACACCACTTGGGCCAAGCAATAAAAATACACCTTGCGGTTTATTCGGATCATCCAGTTTTGCTTTAGATGTCTTAATACCTTGGACCAGTTGATGCAAAGCAAAGTCCTGACCCATTACACGTTGCGATAATTTATCTTGTAATTTTAATACCTGTCGGATTTCATCATTCATCATTTTACCTACTGGAATTCCGGTCCAGTCAGAAATGATCTGATTAATCATAGGGACTGTTACACGTTCAAACACGAGTGGGTTATCAGCCTGAATCTGAGACAAACATCGCTGTAATACTTTAATTTTATTTTTATTTTCAATTTTTTTGGATTGAATCTGTAATAATTTTATTTCCTGAACCAATTGAAGTTCTTGCTGCCATTGCTGTTCTACCTGAGAAATCTCTTGTTCCAAATTTGAAATATTTTTTGATAATTCAATTAAAAGTGTCTGATGACACGGAAAATTTTGATGCTCCTGATTTAAAATCTCATGTTCTAGCCGAAAATTATGCAGTTGTGCCTGTAACTGTTCTAACTTTGCAGGTTGCGCATTCTGGCTCAAGGCAACCCGTGCCGCGGCTGTATCCAATACACTAATGGCCTTATCCGGTAATTTCCGTCCACTGATATAACGATGTGAATTACGCACCGCAGCAGTAATTGCTTCATCATCAATCTGCAACTGAAAATGCTGAGTCATGAGCGGAATCATGGCGCGCAACATATTAATTGCGACTTCTTCATTAGGTTCTTCTACCTTTATCACCTGAAAACGACGGCTGAGCGCAGCATCTTTTTCAAAATATTGTTTGTACTCCGCCCATGTAGTCGCGGCGATGGTACGCAGTTCTCCTCGTGCCAAAGCTGGTTTTAACAGATTGGCAGCATCATTCTGACCAGCCTGACCACCTGCACCAATCAGCGTATGGGCTTCATCAATAAACAAGATAACAGGATAACTGCAGGACTGAACTTCTCGAATAATTTGCTTCAGGCGATTCTCAAACTCGCCTTTTACACTCGCACCTGCTTGTAATAAGCCCAGATCCAATACATGAAGTTCTACATTTTTGAGTACATCAGGTACTTGATTATTCACAATTTTCAGGGCTAATCCTTCTACCACAGCTGTCTTACCGACTCCCGGGTCGCCGGTGAGTATTGGATTGTTCTGACGACGGCGCATCAGGATATCCAGCATCAAACGGATTTCAAACTCACGACCGATCACCGGGTCGATTTGGCCTTGGCGTGCTTTTTCAGTTAGATTAATAGTGTATTGATCAAGTGCCGATGTTTTATTTAATTTTAGCTGTGCGTTAGGTGAATCTTCTTTTACCTTAGTAAGCTGAGAATAGCTCATATTTTCAATACTTTGCTCACAGAACTCTAAAAATCGGTGCTTCAAATGATCAATTGGAAGCTGCTCAAATAAAGTAGAAGCACGAATTGTCATTTGATATAGATCAGGCGCAGTGAGCAGGGCAACCAGTAGATGTCCGCTGCGGATCATCGGATTTTGCTCTGCTGAAGCCAAAAGCCCGGCATGTTCTAATACACGAATAATGGATTTGGCAAAGATAGGTGTACGAGAATTTCCTTTAGTCATTTGCTGAATACTCTGATTCAGATCATGGGTGAGATCATCTTCGGAAATTTCATATTTTTTGAGCAATAGTTTGAGATCATTCAAGTCTGGTTGCTGTAGCAACTCTAAGAAAAAATGCTCAATTTCGATTTCATAATTTTGCTGTGTGATGCAGAAATTCGCTGCCTTCTCAAGGCATAGGCGTGCATGTTCAGATAATTTTGTAATCAAAATTTTTAAATTACTCATATTTTTCTCTTTGAGAATATACAGCCTGATATTTTTGAAATTTATAGCTATATATTTCTTATTATTAAATTTATTTTTATTTATTTAGTTTTTTCTATGAGCGATGAGGATATTTTGGCTCAAGATTTTTGGCATATTCTACTCAAGTTTCTCCAAATGTCTGCATTCATTGGTCGGAATCTTACTATTTTTAAAATTACATAAAATATTTAACAAAAACGCATTTATGTATTGACTTTCTGTGATCATTTTTTGTTAAATCCGCAACTAGCTTTTTAAATTATAAAAACAGAAAAATCATTTTGATTATAAAAATATAAAACAATAACTAAAAATTGAGGCTTATTTTGAAAAATAATCTAGGTTTTATTGTATTGCTCATCTCAGGGATGGCGCAGCTATGTTTTGCTCAAATCCATGCAGCAGAATTAAAAAAATCATGTATCAAGAGCTATCCACAAGCAAAAAATGATACTGATTCAACTGTCATTGATTTATACCAGCAGTTGTGTGACAAGACAGCAAGAAAAAATATTCTGTTTCAGCAGCAGTTGTCTACCCAAATTGCCAAACGCTATGTTGAAGTAGGTGATCACCTGAAAGCACTCAATTTAATCGAGCAATTACATCAGCAAAATTATACTCATCAAGATTTAACTGATCTAGAATTCCTGGCAGGAGTCGGGATATCTTCCCAAAGTCTGGAACAGATGCGTAGTACAGAAGTCCGTGCCTTAAATGACTCTACCTATCCACAAGCCAAGTCGCTAAGTGAACATATTTATCTGGCACAGCCTGTAGCAAAATTTTCTGCATCTGCCTTAATGACAGCGCGGAACTCAAAAGTAAAACAGACTAAAAATAAACCAAATATCCCAGTAAAACAACACCTAAGTCAAAATAAAAATAAAGCATCGAAAAGCAATCTAAAAAATAATACGGCTGCTATGAGTAGTAAAAAAACAGAAAGTATCAGTACACGAACCCACACTCCTAGTACTAATCCATTTGGATCATTAAATAATAATTAATAAGGAAAATCATGATGGCTAAGCGTGAAAGTGTACAAAAAAAATTACAGCGTATTCGACCACCACGTGTGCAATTGACCTACGATGTTGAGGTCGGTGATGGCCGTGAAATTAAAGAATTACCCTTTGTGGTAGGGGTTTTGGGAGATTTTTCAGCAGCATCGGAACTTGAAAAAACCAAGCTCAAAGATAAAAAATTTATCAATGTAGACTTGGGAAATATTGATGAGGTGATGCAGTCTCTGGCGCCTCGTGCCAGTTTTCAGGTGGAAAATAGTTTGACTGAAGAGAGTGGCACAATATCAGTAGATTTGGTTTTTAATGCGATGGATGATTTTCGGCCAGAACAGGTAGTCCAACAAGTCGAACCTTTGCGAAAACTGGTAGAAGCACGAGAGCGTTTAACTGATTTACGCAATAAAATATCCAATAATGAACGTCTAGAAGGTTTACTGGATGATATTTTAAAAAATACCGACCAAATTCGTAAAATGAGTATGGAGGCAGACAATGAATCACTCTAATGCTGCAACTAGCACAGATATTGCTATTGAAGGATATTCAATTCTGGACTCTATTGTTGAACGTAGTCGAATTGCGCGTAATGAAGAAGAACATGGTCGTGCCAAGAGTCTGATTGGTGAACTGGCCAAGGAAGTCATGGCCGGTACCGTTATAGTTTCAGACAATATGACCTTGGCTTTAGATAAACGCATTGCAGAAATTGATGCGCTTATTTCTACCCAGCTGAGCAAGATCATGCATCACGAGCAGTTTCAAAAAGTCGAATCCACCTGGCGAGGGCTGTATTACTTTTGTCAGGAAACGCCCTCACACTCTTTAATCAAGATTCGGATGCTGAATACGACTAAAAAAGAACTGATTAAAGATTTTCAGAGTGCCAGTGACTTTGATCAAAGTACGCTATTTAAAAAAATCTATGAAGAAGAATATGGTTCATTTGGCGGTGCGCCTTATGCGACCCTGATTGGTGACTTTGAGTTTGATCGCACACCTTCAGACCTGTATTTGCTCGAACAGATTTCACATGTCGCAGCAGCGGCACATGCACCGTTTCTCTCAGCGGCAAGTCCTTCCATGTTCGGACTGGAAACTTTTACCGATATTGATCGCCCACGCGATGTGTCCAAAATTTTTGAAACAGCGGAATATGTGCAATGGCGTTCATTCCGGGAAAGTGATGATGCCCGTTATGTGGCATTGACCATTCCACGAGTATTAGGCCGTTTACCTTATCATCCTAAAGATGGCAATACGACAGCAGACTTTAACTATGTAGAAGAAGTTTCAGGTGAAAATCATAATGAATACCTGTGGATGAATGCCGCTTATGCTTTGGGCACACGTTTAACCAACGCCTTTGATATGCATGGTTGGTGTGCTGCGATTCGTGGGGTTGAGGGTGGCGGTTTGGTCGAAGGTCTGCCAGTGCATACCTTTAAAACCAATGATGGGGAAGTCATATTTAAATGCCCGACTGAAATTGCGATTACGGACCGTCGTGAAAAAGAACTCAGTGATCTTGGCTTTATTCCATTAGTACATTGTAAAAATACCGATTATGCTGCGTTCTTCGGCGCCCAATCTACCCAAAAACCAAAGAAATATAATAACGATATTGCCAATGCCAATTCTGCATTATCCAGTCAGATACAGTACATTATGGCAGTCTCACGAATCGCTCATTATTTAAAGGCAATGATGCGAGATAAGGTAGGAAGCTTTGCATCTGCAGGAAATGTCGAAGCATTTCTAAACGACTGGCTGTCTCAATATGTACTTTTGGATGACGGTGCTTCACAGGAAGCCAAAGCACAGTATCCACTGCGTGAAGCTTCGATAAAAGTTGTAGAAAATCCGGATGAACCTGGACACTACAAATCTGTGGTCTTTTTGAGACCGCATTTTCAGTTAGACGAGTTGTCTGTATCTTTACGACTGGTCACTGAGTTACCGCAGTCGAGTCATTAAGACCGCTGCTAAAATTATAATAATATTTATAACAACAGGAAAATTATTAAAATGAAAGACATTTACATCCAGTTTCGCGGCAAATATAAAGTTGATGGTGAATCTCGTGATTCGGAACATAAAAGCTGGCTAGAAGCAAATTCTTGGTCGCACAACATTCGTCAGCCAAAATCTGCAACATCTTCTAGTGTAGGCGGCCATACTGCAGAACGGGTTGAACATTCCGACATGATTTTTATGAAAGATCTGGATGCAACCAGCCCAAAACTTTGGGAAGCATGTTCAGCAGGTTATACCTTCGATGAAGTACAAATCGATTTTTATCGTGCTAATGGTGATAAACGCGTTAAATACCTGCAAATTAAATTAAAACATGTGCTGGTTTCTCAGGTCACTCCAACCGTAAATCAAGAAGGCGTTCCAACAGAAGCTTTTGGTTTGAAATATGCAGCAGTTGAGTGGACGTATAATCAGCAAGATATTAATGGTACACAAAAGGGTGCCGTGACCAAGAAATGGTCATTATCAAATAATACTGCTTCTTATGCAGCGTAATTTGATCTTTTAGAGGTTGGTCTTGATCAGCCTCTCTGATATTTATAAAAATAAATAAAATTAGACTATAACAATATGAATTTGGATCAGCTTTATCCTTACGGATTTAGAACAACATTATTTGACCGTCTATTGTCTCAGGATATTCAATGTTCTCAAGGCCTTTCTTTACAGGCTTTGAGAGAGTCAGTGGCTGCCGATCTGGAAGATTTATTAAATAGCCGTATGGTTAATCTGGATGCGATGGTTAATGGTTATGATCAGGTCAAACGTTCAATTCTTCAATTTGGCATCATTGATTTTGTGGGGCTCTCAACAGCGAATCCAATGGAACGGGATAAAATCTGCCGCTCGATTGAACAGTCTATTCACGCGCACGAACCTCGTTTAAAGCAGGTTAAAGTCGAGATGCTGATGGATGAGCATAACAGGGGAAGTCTGTGTCTCAGTATTCATGCATTCTTAAATATTTATCCCCTATATGAACCGGTAATTTTTGACGCATTCCTCAAGCCTACTACGCAACAATACGTAATTTTGTCTAAAACATCAGCAGGTGTGCTGTGATCGAAGAATTATTACCTTATTACGAAAAGCAATTACAGGAATTTGGGCAACAATCACGAGAGTTTGCCAATAAATACCCAAAAATTGCCCAACGCCTTTCGTTGAATCAAGAGCAGATTGATGATCCGCATATCGAAAGACTGATTCAGGCATTTTCCCTGATTTCTGCCCGGATCGATAAGAAACTTCACGATAGTTATGAAGTATTTACACGTGCTATTTTTGAGGTGATGTTTCCACAGTACCTTAAACCTTTTCCAGCATGTTCAGTGGTCAGTTTTGACGATGCCATTAAAATCCGACAGCTTAAAAGTAGCCAGCAGATTCCCAAGCAAACTGTATTAAAATCAAAAAGTATCCGTGGGGTACAGTGTGAGTATCGTACGACAAACCAGGTTAATTTATTACCAATCGCCTTAAAATCTGTTAATTTTAAAACGCATGCTTCGACTCATGTTCATTTAAATCGAAATGCAACCTTGAGCTTTGGTATTGAAATTTTTAACCAGCAGCAGCGACTGTTGGAACAACAAAAATTACCTATTTATCTGGATGCAATTTCCAGCTTTCCATTGCAAGTACTAGATTGTATTTTTAAGCCAGAGACTGGTTTTTCTGTAATAGTACAGAATCAAGAGATTGATATTCAAAATCCATTTGAACTAATGGGATTTACTGAAGCGGAAAGTGCGCTCCCAGTTGATCAACATACTCATCATGCCTATCGTTTATTAATCGAGTATTTTTGCTTTCCAGAAAAATTTAATTTTCTTAACCTCAATCTGAGTTTTTTAAGAGAATTAAATATAGAAACCGCAGAATTTGAGCTACACATTCATTTTAAAATAAATCTGAATGATCAAGCTATGATCAGAAATTATTCAGAATTAAATAGCGCTAATTTCAAATTATTTGCGACACCAGTTATAAATTTATTCCCTAAACAGGCTGAGCCACAAAAAATTGATCATCTGCGCCTGGAATATTCATTAATAAGTGATGTACATCATCCTGAATATTTTCAGGTATATGCGATCACCGAAATGAAGTTATTGAGAGAGAAACGCGAGAACAGTCAAAAAACTTATCCCGTATTACATTTTTTTGCCATGAGTCATTATCATCAGGCTGATGCTCAATTTTATTATCACCTGTTGCCCGAGCAAAGTAATACCAAGCATACAGAACTGAAATATTCGATTATTTCCAAATTTTTAGAACCACAGAAAATTTCATCAGACTTTATCAGTATGCAGTTGTTATGCAGCAATCGGGATTTACCTTATGAAAGTTATAACAAAGATCAGAATAACTTATCTCTCAATGACAATAGTTTGGCACGTAAAGCCATATTATTAAAAAGACCCAATTTACCTTATTGTTTTGATCAAAAGCAGCAAGAACAGTGGCGAATTATCTCGCATTTATCATTGAATAATCTTTCTTTAATGAAAGCAAATGCAGTCAGTCACATTAAGGAATTACTTGAACTGTATAACTTGCCGCAATCCAAAGACAACCGGCTAATTATTAATTCAATTCAATCGATCCAGTTTTCTCTGAGCCAGAAGTTGCGTGAGCATAAACCATTTCCACTTTTTGTACGGGGTGTCAAAGTTGAAATCCAGATCGATCCAGAAGTCTTTAGAGGAGCCAGTCTGTATATCTTTGTGCAACTTTTAAATCATATTTTTAATTTGAAAGTTCAAATGAATAGTTATGTGGATATGCACGTCATAGATTCAAAGTCAAAACAGGAGTTATACCAATGCATACAGAATGTTGGTGGCAAAAGGCTTCTGTAGTTGATCGGCTCTTTCAGCAGCCGACCAGCTTTGAATTTATTCAAGCCACGCGATTATTAAGACATGCACCTGCACGGAACAGACATCAAGGATGGAGTAAATCATTTGAATTTATTAGTTCACTCAATCTTAATTTTCCAACTTCTGAAATTGAATCATTGCAATGTCAAGATCATAAAGTTCAGATGACCAATTTAATCGTGGGGTTGACTGGCGTACAGGGCGTATTGCCTTATATCTATACACATAAAATTAAACAGAGTACCGGGGCACACCGAGAAGAAAGCTTACACTTTCTCGGACTGTTTAATCATAAATTGTCTGCACAATATGTCGATGCCTGTCTGAATTATCATTTACCACTGCGTTATGAAATTGAGCATGAAAATCATTATCTAAACATGCTTCATGCTTTGAGTGGCTATAGCGGTCAACAACATGAACAGCAACCTATAGATGACTATTTTGCTGAGTTTTCAGGCTTGATGCAGGGGCAAAATAATACCCATTATGCGTTAAGCAGCATATTGTCTTGTATTTTTAAATATCAATTTAAGATTAATGAGTTTATTCCGGAAAGCTTTCAACTGGATGATCAGCAAAAAAGCGGTTTGGGAGCTTTGCAACCAGTTTTACTGGGAATCAACAGCTTCTGTGGAGAGACCATTCAGCAAATTGATGAAAAAATTGAAATCGTCATTGGTCCATTAAAACGTGAAGACTATATAAATTTTTTATCTGAAGGAATACATAGCGCCAAATTGAAACAGTTACTTCAAACCTGGTGTAGCCCGACCATGTTAGTGGATCTTCGGTTGATTCTAGACAAAGATGAATTATGCCCAGCCCAACTTGGAGAAGTACATTCGATGGGGCTAGCCAGAGGAGCTTTATTAATGCTGAATCCGGCAATCCACAATGCGGAAACCTGCTATAGCCTGATAGGAAAAATGTCATGATTAAGCGTATTATTCAGACTTTTATAGTTTTATCCGTTTTAAACAATGTTCTTGTCATTTATTACTGGCGAGATACTCAATACGATCCATCAAATATTGATTTCCTATTATATTTTGGCATTTTACCTTTGTTAATTTGCTTGTTGTTATTAACACCTTATTTTATTTATAAAGCTGTAAAATCCTATAAACAAAGACAGCAAGAACAAAAGGATAGGGCTCATAAATCTCTTCAAGCACAACAGCAAGAATTAGAAAATAAAGAAGAATTGGATCAAGCGATTGAGGATTACACGCTCAATATTTTTTCAGCTGCCGCTTGGCACAGTTTTGGCGAAAATGCAGAGATCTTGCAGCACATGAAGCAGTTCAAGAGTCCTGAGCTGGACTCAGAACTGCTAAATCGTTTTGGTCTACCTATATTGACATATCGCATTCATTCTGTGGACCGCTTACTTGAAGAAAACAGAACTAATGAAGAAATGCTTCCGACATTACGGGAACAACGAATTCAACAGTTGATTCAACAACAACTCCAACAGCATGAAGAAAGTCTGAGCTTAATTTCGGAACAGTTAAAACGTTCAGCACTATTTTATGATCACGAACTGGCTTATCAATATCGAATGCATCCGGGATGGATACAGGAAAACTACTGTGAAGATGAAGAAAATATTGCCTCTAATCCAACAGCAGCAAGTCGATTAAATAGGCTGAATCTGCATATTTTATTGGTGGATCATATGACTGGGGATTGGAGTGATCTCTATCAAGAGCAGCTTATAAGTCAAATTCAACAACAATATGCATTGCTGCCTGCCCAAATTCATATCGAGTTTCATTTCCTGTCTGCTGATCGTGCTTATTCAGCGTTACTAGATTTAGTACAGGAAATTTCAGGTCAATCACATGAGATCAGCTTGATCATTATGGCGGATTCTGAAATTGATCAGGATTGTCTGGATCAGCAATTTTGGCAAAATGAAGAGTATATTGCTGCAGAATATACTGCCAGCTGGTGTTTATCCGCACATGATTTAGAGGTTGAGGGGATGATGCCTTCACGAATATTGACTCTCAGCAAGTACGTCACTGACCTATATGCGTACTTGGGTCAGAATCAGGTTGATCTGTCCTATCAGCTGGAACAGGCACATCCTTTTTTAGTTTTCTTAGATGAAGCCACTCAGTCTAAAACAATGAAAATAATACAAGAAAAATTTACTAATATTGATTTTGAGCCGGAGCATACCATTTATCCTCAAAGCTATTTGGGGCATACCCAACAATTGGCAGCAGTTTTTGCAGCGATGATGTCATCATATCTATACGACAATGTCATTACAATAAGCTATAGCACACAACAAGAATCAAGCTATTTATGTTTTAAAAATAAAGAAAGTGATCAACTGAATGAAATCTCATTAGTAGCCTAACTATTTATAAAAATTAAAGAAGAAAGAGATAAAAGTGAATACATTATTTTATACAGTCCTGGGGTATGTCTGGCAGTACATTAGCAACCCTAAAACAATGATGGCCTTATCCTTTTTAGTGGTCATTATTTCTATAAAAAATACGGTTTCTGATCGCATTTTCTGGATATTGCTGACCGTCTATGTCGCCATATTAATAGGCTGGGGGATTTATACACTTATCCGGTGTTATCTGCATACTAAAAAGGGTGAAGAAATCGAGACTGCCTTATCTCAAGGTTTTGCAGCTGAAAGCAAATACAATAATAAAGAAGAACTTCAGCAGATCAGTCAGCAAGTCAAACAATCTATTCAGTTGATTCGTAAGTCAAAATTAGGCGATCGTAAGGGTCACGCGGCACTGTATGAACTTCCTTGGTATATGGTCATCGGTAACCCGGCGGCTGGGAAAAGCTCGGCGATTTATCATTCCGGTTTGCGGTTTCCTTTTGAAGAAACTCATCAGAAAATGGTCTCTGCCGGACTTAGCGGAACTCGAAACTGTGACTGGTTTTTTTCAACTCAGGGTATTTTCCTGGATACAGCCGGACGCTATTCAGTCTACCCGGAGGACCATTCTGAATGGTTAGGCTTTTTAAATATTCTCAAGAAAAATCGTTCTAAAGCGCCCGTAAATGGTCTTATTGTGATCGTAAGTATCGCTGAGTTGGTCAATCAAAGTCCGGAGAAATCTCTACAACTGGCCAAGAACCTGCGTGCCCGTATTCAAGACCTGACTGAACGTCTAGAAGTTTTTGCGCCAGTTTATTTGGTATTTTTCAAGATGGACCTGATTGCCGGCTTCACGGAATTTTTTGATTGTTATCAAGGACAAGAATTGGATCAGGTTTGGGGCGCAACGTTGGCTTATCAACCAGACTCGAGTGAAAATGCTGTTCAGCTATTTGAAAAGCATTATGGCATTTTATATGAGGGTCTGAAAAATGTAAGTATGACCCATTTAACCCGTCGGCATTCACAGCATATTTCACCCAGTGTAATGACCTTTCCACTGGAATTTAAGAGTCTCAAACCGGTATTAAGAACCTTTATTTCCACTTTATTTCAAGACAATCCTTATCAGTTTAAACCGGTTTTTCGTGGATTTTATTTTACCAGCGCCTTACAGGAAGGCTCCATTGAAAGTCCAATGACAGAACAGATTGCTGAGGACTTTCATCTGATCCGCAGCGATAATCATGATCTTGGCCTGTCTAAAGAGTCTGTATCACAGAATCATGGTTATTTTCTGAAAGGTTTATTTTCTGAAGTGATTCTTAAAGATAAAAATCTGGTGAAGCAGCATATTAATCCGGCACGAAAACGCCGACGCTTTATGGCTTTTACTGGTGCTTTACTTACTGTATCGATGGTGTTGAGTCTGTGGGTGTGGTCTTATCGAAATAATCAGCAATTAATGGAAGAAGTTCAGGCGGACCTGAATAAGGTCGTACAGATGCAGAAACAGTCAGGAACGGAGCTGGTCACACAAATCGATGCATTATTAATTTTGCAAGCTCATCTACAACAGTTAGATCAATTTGATCAGAAGCGCCCATTAAAATACAGTTTTGGTCTATATCAAGGACAACAGATCAGGGAGAAACTGCAAGCTGAATATTTGAAAGGAATTGAGCAATTAGTATTGCAGCCCAGCCAGCAAAATATTGCAGAATATCTACAACGGGTAAAAAGCAATGCAGCAGTTCTTAAAGAAAATCATATTCATGTGCAAATTAATCCGACTGCACAAGTTCAGCAACTCGCATTAGAACCATCTGACCAAAATCCGCAAGATGCTTATAATGCACTTAAAACATATCTGATGTTGAGTAACCGTAAATCTATAGATTCCAGTCATCTCAGCGATCAGTTGACACGTTTTTGGCGGACTTGGCTGGATCAGCATCGTGGTCAGCTGCCACGTGCTGAAATGCTGCAAAAGGCCGAGCAGTTACTTAGCTATGCCATGACACTGACAGATTCGAGTTCATTTCCCCAGCTGGATTCCGATACTGTTCTGGTTGAACAGACTCGCCAGGTTTTAACCGCGATGATGACCGGAGTGTCTGCACGAGATCGTGTATATAACAAAATTAAAATGCGGGCTTTGGTACGTTTTCCTGCATTAACGATCAAACAGATGGTCGGGGAGAATGCTCAGACAACCATGTTGGGAAGTTATGCCTTACCCGGTTTTTATAGCTATCAAGCCTGGAACGAATATGTACAACCTGCCATAGAAACCGCGGCGCAAAGCCCAACTGAAAGTAAAGATTGGGTACTTAATACATCACAGTCTGATGATTTGAGTTTTAGTGGCAGTCCTGAACAAATTCGACGCCAGCTGACTGAAATGTATAAAAAAGAATATATCAGCGAATGGCGTAAATTCTTGGGTGCCATTTATTATGCCAAGGCCGGTGACTTTAATCAGCAAACATATCAGATAGATATTCTTGGCGAACCAGAAAACTCACCGATTCGTAAAGTCATACAACGGGTAGCGCAAGAAACCAGCTGGGATAATCCAATGGTACAAGCTGAGTTGGCGGTTCCACAAAAAGGTTTTATTGCCTGGTTTAAACGCAAGATATTGCAACGTCATGATGGCAAGTTGGCACAGAATTCTGCATCGACTTTCTCTCAGGGGATGATTGCCAAAGACTTTCAGATCTTCTACCAGATTGTACGTACACGAGATGATTTGCAGAACCGGTCGCTGCTGGATGAGTATATGCAATCTCTGACCAAGATACGGAGTCGCTTTAATGATCTAAAAAGTTCTGGAGATATTGGTCCGGCGAGCATGATGCTCCTTAAGCAGACCGTTGATGAGCAGAATTCTATCTTTAATATCACTCAAAAGTTTGTGGATGAGAAAATGTCGGTAGGAACCCATGAGCTGGATCAACAGCTGATTAAAAAGTTGTTTAGTGTTCCTCTAACACGTTCCTTTGAAAGTCTGATGCTTCCGGCACAAGCTGAAATGAACGAACTCTGGCTAATACAGGCCTATCAACCATTTAATGCAAATTTATCGCAAAAATATCCGTTTAGCAGTCAAGGTAGCTTACAGGCAACCTCTCAAGAAATTAATCAGATTTTTGGTGAAAATGGCAGTATTTCCCGTTTTGTCAAAGAGCATCTTGATCCCTTAGTGATCCGTCGTGGCTATAGCTTAAGCTCGAAAACCTGGCAAGATTTAGGGCTTAATCTAAATCCTGTGTTTGTTGCAAACTTTCAAAATTATGTCGCGCCTGTGAATGGTATGGCAACTGGTGAGTTAAATAATACCAGTCGTCAGGCAGTGAGCCCCAATCAATCTAATTTCCAGTTTTACCCACTGGAACAGGCTCATTTATTGGCTTATACCATTGATATTGATGGACAAAGAATGCTGTTTGAAAACGGAATTCAACAATGGGTGAATTTTATCTGGCCAAATTCCGGCGCAATTCCAGGCGCACGGATTACGGTGATTGATTTGGAAGGGAAGACCCATACCATTTTTGATGAGCCTGGGGAATATGGAATCAACCGTTTGATTGATAGTGCTCAGCGTACACAAAAAGGCAATATTTTTGAGATGGTCTGGCGCAGTAAAGAGAATCCTGAACTATTTGTGAAGACCAATTTTCGTTTGGTGAGTGGGAATAATGCAAGTTCTATCGGAAGTAATCCAAGTTATAGCAATTTGCAGTTGGTGGATCAGGTTGTTTCGAATAAAGTAGTGAGAGTTGTCGCAGCACAGAATACGATGATGTCAGGAAAAACAGCTCATACAACTAGGACGACTGCTGCAAACACAGGAACTTCAATGCCATGACCTTGATCAATCAATTATATTGTAAATGGATCACGTGGGTGAATTGATATGAATTAAAAACAACTAATTTTAATGTAGAAAATAACTCAAGGTTGGCGACACTAGAATAGTCTTTAACTGCAAATCAGATGAGCCTGACTCAAGGCATTAAATTGATTAAATAAACATTTATAGAAGCATAAAATGAAAATAAAAAATAAATACTTAAAGTTAAATAAAATCATCATTTTATCCTGTTTTTCAATTGGTTTTAATGTGCATGCACAACCTGTAATTGCTGAAGGTACTGTATCGAATAACAATAGCAAGCAAGCTATTTTGGCGAAATTATATTCAACTTATGGTAAGGAAAATGTGGTGGATCGCATTCAGATCCGCCAAGTAGTGGCACCAACGAATTGGTCGAATATAGTCATTGATGTGATTAATGAAGACCTTAAAAAGGTTAAACAGGGAACCTTAACGGTTAAAGGTTCTGATATTCAGCTAACGGGTAAAGTATCAAATTCTTATGAAATTCAGGATACTACAGAGAAATTTAAGGGTTTAACACCCGAAAATTACCGCTTAAATGCACAGCTTTCAGTCAATCAGGCAGAACAGCAGATTATTGATGCTGCATTAAAGAACCGGACTATTGAATTTGAATCTGGCAGTGCAGTATTAGCAGCCTCAGGTATACAAATTCTGGATGAAATGGTCACTGCCTTAAATAAGGTTAGTGGAAAAAAGATACGTATTATTGGACATACGGATAGTTCAGGCGATCCTTATAAAAATCTTATGTTAAGTCAGCAACGTGCAGAAGCAGTGAAAGCTTATTTAATCGCAAAAAATGTTCCAGCGCATTTACTGAGTACTAAAGGTTCAGGTTCAAGTAAGCCTATGGCGGAGAATACAACAGCTGAGGGTCGCAAGAAAAATCGTCGGATTGAATTTGAAGTGCTTTAACGCTGAAGTTGCTTGAGCAGCAGCTATAAAAGTATATGGTGAATGACTTATATGAGTATATCAATCATTGTTATTCACCAATTAAAATGTCTATGCGATAAACCATTTAAAATGTCCTGTTTTTAACCACAAGAGTCAAGCACAGGATTTAACTTTCTTTGTTCAATAACAGCTTTCTGAGCTTTACGACTCGGCATACTTTTCTTGAGACGGGAACGTTTATTCTGTTTTTCCAACTCTTCATGCTGTTGCTGAATATGTGCCAGAACTGTACCTAACCGTTTATTCTCAACGATCTCATTCTGCTGTAGCCCAGCCAGTTTATTGAAAATGCTGTAGTTGAGCTTTCGTCCCTCGTGCATGAGGGCCACAGTCCCATCCGGGTACTCCAGAAATGAAATATATTGCCCAACAAGCTTATCATTCAGCTCTATCGGTTCAAGCAGATAAATACATTTGTCATAGGTCAGGGTCAGATTCTTGGTGACCTTACGCGGTTCCTGCCAGGTAAAAATATCATCCAGTTCAAGATGAGATTCGGTTAATGGCCGATGTAAATTCTTTGAGTTTCGCGCACACTTGGCAAACTTCTGATTGAAATGCTCAATAAAGCAGGGCAGCCAGGCATTTGCCTCGGCAATTGAACAGATACCTTCTAGGCGCATTTCCTTGATCAGGCGATCCTGGAGTGTTCTATTGGCACGTTCCACACGGCCTTTGGCCTGGGGTGAGTTGGCGAAGATAATATCAATGTTTAACTCATTCAGAATCCGCCCAAATTGCGTGATCTGGCTATCTTGGCTCGATTTCTGATTCACTCGGAATACCGAGTGTTTATCGCTATAAAACGCTAAAGGCTTGCCGTATTGCTCAATGTAGGCTCGGGTTGAAAGCATATAATCAAAGGTCGTTTCAGCCTCACAAAAGCGCAGATGCAACAGCTTTCCAGTGGCGTCATCGATATAAACCAGCAAGCAGCATTTGGAAGCTCGACCTTCAAACCAGTCATGATATGAGCCATCGATCTGGATCAGCTCACCGAAGCAATCACGGTTGTATCGAGGCTGATATGGACGTTTCAGGCGCTTGGATCGAGGAATCCAGAGGTCATTTGCAGTCATCCAGCGACGAACCGTTTCTACCGGGATATGCAGGCCAAACATGCTGCTGAGCTTCTCATGAGCCAATGTAGGACCAAAGCCAAGTAAATGTTCAGAAATAATGGAAAGACATTCTGATTTTAACAGGACGTCATGGCGACGATGACCCGGTTGACCACGACTGGCATGTGCCATACCTGAGACACCATCTTGATTGAGCTTCTGCAATAACCGGGTAATTTGACGGGTGGAAAGATTCAGGATTTTAGCAGCACGGACCTGGGTAATACGATGATCTCTAACGTCTTGCAGAACTGCAAGACGTTGAATTTCTTTATCAGACATAGTGATCAGCATTTATATTTTATATCCAGTCCATGGTGATAAAAACCATCATAAACCAGACATTTTTATTGGTGAGAATATAGACACTTTAAATGGGTTCTAACAACACTATTTCGTATAATGTATATTATGTTAAATAATATATCTACGACAGCACTCTTACAAAGTTATTGTCCATAAAAGTTAATTTTGAAATTTACAGCGGAAATTAGAGCTAAAAATAAAACTTGATTATTAGCTTGATTGAATTAATCAGTCCAGTCCAATAAAACTGGGCTGATAGTTTATTGTGGGATGATAGCGGATTACCAAAACCAAAGCTATCTTCGATCAGCATATCTATAAATAGTATTCAGATCTTTTTCAATCGAACCAGAAACAATATTGGGTAAAACCTGATTCATCTTAACAAAGATCTTTTCAGGGTAGCCAACCTGATAGGACTGACAGTCTTTCTGTAAAAAATGATAAAACTCTTGTGCGACAAAATCAGGATCATCCATTTTAGTGCCCAGTGCCTGATTCATCTCTGTAACATTTGCATCATTCATCTCCGTGATCGTTGCCCTTGGTGAAAAATAACGAAATTGAATTGAGGTCTTTGCATACTCACGTGCAAGCGCTTCGGTGGCACCGCGCAGAGCAAATTTGCTGGCGCAATAACTTACATAACCCGGATAGCCAATGCTACCGAAAGTAGAACCGATATGAATGATCTGGCTCGGCTGATTCTTTGACATCAGTGGAATCATTCCCTGCACCAGTTGCAAGGGATAGACCACATTAATCAGCATCATCTGTTCCATCATTTCCTGTGACTGCTGTGAGAACAGACTGAAATCATTGATGCCGGCATTATTGATGTAATAGTGGATTGGGGTATTCAATGTGGCCAGTGCATGAATCAGCTCGTCACGGCTCTGCTGCTCGGCCAAGTCACAGCAGATCCCTTGCAGTTGTATATTCGGATAACGCTGCGCCAGTTTTTCACCTAATTTTCGTAAAGTCCGTTCATTACGTCCGACCAGAACCAGATTCAGGCCATTTTTCCCAAGAATATCGGCAATGGCCTGACCAATGCCACCGGTCGCACCTAGAAGAACTGCTGTTAAATTGGACATAGATCACTTCTCTTATCGTTGAATTTTTTAAGATGTCTCTTTCTGCTTTGCTTAAAAGTCAGGATTCAAGCCCAGTCCCATACAGATGTATAGCTTGCGCTGTTCAAGTGGTACCAAGATTTCACGTCGGCCATGCATAAAGCGTTTGTTATCAATGATCACCAGATCACCATCCTGCCAGTCAATTTCTGAAGTCTGGGTTTCACAGCGCTCTGCCAGTTCTGCGAGTAAGTCTGAACTGATTTCTGAACCGTCTGCAAAATAAAAACGGGGTTTTTCATAATTGTAAGAAGGCCCGAGTAAGGTATTTGCAAAGGCTGGAACACCCTTAAGATTGTCATGGCGGACCATCGGCATATTTAAATGGTAGTACACTCCCCCATCATGTGTCGGGCTAATCTGCTGTCCAGGCACCATCTGGATAAAATGTTGTAGCTCCTGCTGGCCGACCTGCTCTGCATTTTCAATATTCAAGGCAGTGGCCACATATTTCTGCCAGATCGGTTTGGGTAAATAACGGCTAATGATCATCGGTTCGGCAAATTTCTGCTTGAGAGCATCCGACATATTTTTCCAGACTTCATGCCCATCACATAAGGTAGTCTGCGAACCGCGCGAAGCACTTTTCTCACTGAAAAAGGCGATGATATCGGGCGGTAAAGGCGTCGTACCATTTTCAATATGTAGTCCCATGGCCTGGGTACCGGCATCAACTCTCTGGGACTGCCGGGTGATGTTTTCCCGCGCCGGATCATAGGTCAGCCGCTGACATAAGGCATTCATGAGCTCACTAAAAGATGTCACGTCATAGTGTTCACGTCTTAACAAGATCCAGCCCTGCTCTACCAATTGCGTTTTAATCTGTTTAGGGGTGGTGTGCAAAGCTTGCTGTGCAATATTCATGTGTTCTCCCTCATTCGACAGATCTATGGGTCTGCGAATTATGCAAAAATAAGTTGGGACTCGTTCGGCATCAGTTCAGCCTGAAACTTTTGCTGAATCTGCTGTCTGCGTAGTTTGCCGTTGTCGGTCAACATCTGGTTGTCTAAAGAAAATGCCTCGAAAGCACGGCACCAGTGTTTGATCTGGGCATAGTCCGGCATCCGGCTGTTGGCCCGCTGAAGCGCTACTGCCAGTTGCTGGTCTGGCGTATCATCCGGGGCATAAATCACGGCCGACAGATGTGGCTGGGCTTCGCCAAAAATGGCAATCTGCTGGATTTCCGGCTCGGCCAGACTGTTGGATTCGACCCATTCCGGAGAAATATTGCGTCCAAAACTGCTGATAATCATCTGCTTGATGCGTCCGGTAATGTACAAATAGCCATCCTCATCAAAATATCCGGCATCACCCGTATGAATATACGGTGTCGCAGTCATGTCATTGACATAACCCAGCATGGCATTACCCTTCACTACTACTTCGCTGTTGGCTGCAATCTCAACTTCGACATGCGATAAAATCCGGCCCACACTGCCAATGCGGCGTGCATCCGGCAGATTCAGGCTGACTACCGAGGCACACTCGGACAGGCCATACCCCTCATAAACCGGAAGGTTAAGTTGCTGACACTGTTTGAGTAAATCAGCAGAGACTTTCCCTCCACCGACCGCAATAAATTTCAGCGTCTTGAACCCTGCAGCACCGTGTTCAGCGCTATATTCCACAATCGCTTTCAGCATCTGCGGTAATAAAATCACACTTTCGATTTGATAGCTCTGCACTGCATTTACAAACCGCTGTGTATCAAAAGTATGGTTAGATACCAGACCGAACTGGCTCACCTCGCCAACAATTACGGCGCGTCCCATGCTCAGTGCGACATAAATGCCGGCAATATTTTCCAATAAGGTGGCAAATGGAATCAGGCACAAATGCCGTCCAAGCTGACTGCTGGCCAGTGCCTGACTGAGTGAATGCGTAATTGATTCTATGGTATCTTCTACCAGACACACGCCTTTCGGTGTCCCCGTACTGCCAGAGGTATAGGTGATTTTTGCTGGTTGCTGGGTTTGTAAAGAAGATGAATACTGTACTGCCTGCTCTAGCTGAAAAAAGCGTGCATGTAGCTGGCCAGTAATGGAAATCTCATCTCTACTCATGTCTTTAGCTAGATTTAACAGCCATTCTGGTGCAGAGAAAGATTCATCCAGAATATAGAGCAGCTCGGTTCGGCTGTCGGAAAGCAGATGCCGTACCTGCGCTGCAGTAAAAAACAGAGGCACCGGAATCACGGTCATGCCGGCTTTTTGTGCGGCAAGATCGACTACAATCCAGTCTATACTATTTATGCCCCACAAGGCCAGATGGCGCAGATTAAGCTGCTTGAAACTGGCACTCAATAATTCTACCCGCTGCTGCAGTTCCGCATAGTTCAGCGTTGCCTGTGCGGTGACCACAGCTTCTCGCTGCGGATCTTGTCGTGCTTGTAGGCTGATATGTTCAAATAAAGCAGTCATCATTTAAATTCTGTGCCTCGGTAAACAAGCAAAATGCTTTAATGACTAAATTGATAAAGTTGACGAGCGACTTGTAGGGCTTCTGCCACATCAATCGCCAGGACATAAGGTTTCTGCTGGTAATAGCTGCCCCACAGGTACTGTGCCTCTCCTAGGACTTGCGGGTCAGCCTTTTCAAGTACATGGAAATGTAATCCCATCTGTTGCAGCACATAACGTACTGCAGTTGTTCCGGTACATACTGCCCATTCGATGTGTTGCTGCGAGAGATGAAAAACCAGAAAGGCCACCATCAGTTTGGCTTTGTCCATATCTAGTGCTGCCAGATTGCCAATTTCTACTACTTTGTCTCGGCTGACCCTGGTCTGGCTCAGTTTGCTTAATATGTTTTCAACGGGTTCATCGAGATACTGTTCCAGAAAGGCATTAAATTGATTTAAATGCTGCATACCAATCACCACCTGCATCTCGGCTCCGTGATAACCGGCAAACAGGGTCGACGAGAAGCTCGATACAGTGGCCTGATGGACTTGCTGATATTTTTCCTGAATAAAATGTTCCAGGCTACGGCGTTCCGATGTCTTGCTTTGTTCTACAGTTTTGACCGTCAAATGTAGCGATTGATCCTGTGCTGAAATTACCGGATACGCCGGAGGTACTTGTAGTAAAAATTTATTGTGATGGGTTTGTTTTTTATATTCAGGCTGCTTGAAATATGTATTTAGAAAGTGAATCTGACTAGATAAATAAGGATCAAAACTAAACTTGATCATTTGGCTCACACCACGAAATTAACTTGCTACTCAAGATAGAAGTCCAAACTTAAAAAATTCTTAATTTTGTGCAAAAGAATGTAAAAGCTGTGTGTATAAAAAACCCAGAGAACGGCCGGTTTTTTAAGAGCATTTTAAGATTGAAAATTTAAGTTATTCCTATCTCTCTATTGACTGAATCTGCTTTATGTCTTCCTACCGATCACCTTATAAAGGCACCTCAGGAACGCAGCGTATTTTTAATGCGACCCGTTATTCCATGGCTGGTTTTAAAACCGCCTTTCAAAATGAGGCCGCCTTCCGGCAGATCCTGCTGATTAATCTTATTTTGATTCCTCTAAGCTTTTGGATGCCAGTTAGCCGAGTTGAGCAAGCGCTCATGGTCGCCGTGTGCCTATTGGCGTTGATCATTGAACTGATTAACTCAGCGATAGAGGCAGTGGTAGATCGTATTTCCATGGAACGGCATGAACTGTCTAAAAATGCCAAGGATATGGGCAGTGCGGCTCAGTTTGTAGCACTTAGTTTAATTGCCCTGACCTGGGGCATCATTTTGGCTGGTCATTTGATTTGACCTCTGCTCTTGCTACTGCCTGAAATGGACAACTTAAAAATGATCACTGACCGTTCCCGGTTTTTACTGACCCAAACTTTACTTTTGATCTTCAGTTTTTTGATTCTTCTCAACTTCTTTGACATTGGAGGAGTGCTGGACTTACAGCTCATCTATCCCTTTATCGATGATCATGGTCAATTTCCCCTTCGAAAACAATGGGCACTGGCAGAACTCAATCATCGCTATGTGAAAGACCTGCTGATTCTGGTGTATATCACATTATTACTGGCCTGGTTGGCATCACTAAAATGGCAGAACTGGCATACGCGGCGCTGGGAATTTGGCTATTTCTTTAGCATGGTGGTGCTGACCACGGCCTCGATCGGAATTTTAAAATCTCAGTCGGCCCATGCCTGTCCCTGGGATATGACCATACCTACCCATAACGGGATTTTGTGGGATTTTAGTGCTACTGCGGGCCACTGTTTTCCTGGAGGGCATGCATCTAGTGGTTTTGCGTTGATGGCTGGTTATTTTGTTTATCGCATTTCTAACCGCAAGCGGGCTTATTTTCTTCTGATCGCTGCAGTAATTTTAGGGTTGACCATGGGCTGGGCACAAATGATGCGCGGAGCACATTTCCTGAGTCATAATTTATGGACTGGCTGGATTATCTGGTGCATCAATGTCATTGGCTATACGCTGTTTAGCCACAAACTACCCATAGAAAAGACCACTCCTATACGCTCTAGTATCAGGTAACCTTAACTCCAAAAAACCAGAAGCCTATTCGCTTAGGCTTCGCCTAAAGGAAACTTGACTTGTACACACAGGCCGCCCAGATTAATACTTCGCGAAAATTCCAGTGTTCCACCCAAGCGCTCGGTAGCTTTATCTACAATGGATAAACCCAAACCGCTGCCAATTTCTGCATGGTTATGTATCCGGTAGAAGCGTTGCCGGATCTGATTGAATTGAGCAGGATCTATCCCTGCCCCGCTGTCTTCAATCTGTAAAACCGCCTGCCGGCCTTGCTGGAAAATAGATACATTAATCACGCCATCCTTCGGACTATATTTAATTGCATTATCAATTAAATTATAAATAATCGAGTGCAAGGCCGAAGCTTGGCCCTGAATCAACAGTTCCTGCTGCTGTTCTACGCCCAAATCAATGTCTTTCTGTAGCGCCAATTGAATTAGTTCTTCGATACAGGTGACTGTCATTTGATTCAGTGATAGCAATTGAACAGGTTCGCTTAAACCTTCGGTCACATCCTGTTTGGCCAGACTCAATAACTGGTTGACCAGATGCTGCATACGCAAAATGCCTTGACTCAAATTATGGATAGACTCGCTTTGAGGGAACTGCTGTAGCAAAATTTGCAGCTGTAAGTTTAGTGCTGTCAGTGGCGTGCGTAATTCATGGGCAGAATCTGCTACAAATTGACGTTGTTCCTGTTGGGCCAGAGAAATGCGGCCAAACAAATAATTCATTTCCTGAATGGTCGGTTCCAGCTCCAAGGGATAATCTTTCATTGCAATTGGCTTTAAGTCTTGTGCCTTGCGGCTGGCCAATTCAGTTTTAAAATCATTGAGCGGCTGAAAATTTTTCCGGATCATCCAGCCTAAGCCAAATACTGCAAAAGGTAAAAAAAGCACATAAGGAAGAAACATATTGGCTGCCAGCTCCAGCGCCAGTTCCTGCCGGACATTTTGCTGCTGGCTCACCTGAATCTGTAATTGCTTACCAGGAATAATATAAGTTAACCAGGTTCCATACGGCGTTTGATGCTTGTAGAAACCTGCTTTCCTGACCGGCGCCACCAGAACATCCTGCAGATGCAAGGAAGTGGCTGTATCTGTATAGGACCAGATATCTACAAATAAATCTTCTTCACTGTATTGTTTTGCCAGATCGATTTGACTTTGCAGGGGCTGCGGATGATTTTCTGAAATGCGCTCTGCCAGGCTTTGCATCTGTTTATCCAGTACTTCATTAATTTCTTCGAGCGCAATCCGGTATGCAGCAAAGATCAGCACACAGCCCAGCACCACGCTAAACAGTGAAATATAAATAACTAGACGTTTTTGCAAGGAATAACGTTTCTGCATGGCGCTCATCCTAAGCGATACCCTAGCCCACGTATGGTACGTATGAAGTCTTTTCCTAGTTTTGCCCGCAGATGATGGATATAAACTTCTACCGTATTACTGCTTACATCACTATCAAAATCATAAAGCTTGTCTTCTAAATCGTTTTTAGAAAAAATTTTGCTAGGATGCATGAGGAGTGCAGTGAGAATAGACCATTCCCGATTAGATAACTCGATCGGTTCATCATTAAAGCATGCAATGTGCTGTTCCAGGTCCAGTTCCAGCCCACTGTGTGATAATTTCTTATTTATATCTGTCACAGTATTTTTTAAACCACTACGGCGTATTAAGGCATGAATACGGGCCAGTAGCTCGTCAAATTCATAGGGTTTAATCAAGTAATCATCTGCTCCCTGATTCAGCCCATCTACCCGATTTTGTAACTGATCCCGGGCAGAGATAATCAGCACCGGTAAATTCGGAAACTTCTGCCGGATATTTTTTAGCACCAGCATGCCATCCATCATCGGCAAGCCTAAATCGAGCAGGACAATATCGTAGACCTGCTGCTGTAACTGTTTTAAACCCTCAATCCCATTATTGACCCAATGCACATCAAACTGATGCAGCTTGAGCAATGTTTCAGTCGACTCGGCAATCATAAAGTCATCTTCAATAATCAGTATTTTATGCATTTCAAGCTCTATTCTTTAATGATGGTGAGCATTGTGCAAGCATATCATTTTTAGCTTCAGTCACTTGCGTTTTTATATCCAGTAAACTTAATAAGCTGGGGAAAAGATGATCCTGACTACGGGTCTGGCTGGTCTGTCCTTTGAGACAGCTGACCTGCTGGGTATTCTGCTGCTTCCAGGCATCGGAGAACCACATCAGCATCGGGACATGGGTTTGCTGGGTCGGTGCCATGCTATAAGGAGCACCATGCAGGTATAAACCATGCTCTCCGGTGGATTCTCCATGATCAGACAGGTACCAGAAACCGGTCTGATATTGAGTCTGCTGCTTTAAAGTTTCAATGATCTGGGCAAGAACATGGTCTGTATATACAATCGAATTATCATAGCTATTCTTTAATTCTTCTGTACTACAGCCCTGAATAGCATTGGTATTACAGGTCGGTTGAAATGGCTGATATGGCGCTTTGGAACGCTTGTAATATGCGGGGCCATGACTACCCATCTGATGCAGTACAATTAATTGTGGTTTCGGGTTGTTTTTATCCAGATGTGCCAGATAATCTTTCAGGCTATCCACCAGGATTTCATCAAAACATTCACCACCGGCATCACACCACTTCTGTTTCAGTTGTGCCGGAATCTGGTATTTTTGTACCCGGTCACAGGCACCTTTACAGCCCGAATTATTATCAATCCAGGTCACCTGATACCCGGCGCGCTGAGCAATATCCAGTAAACCTTCTCGGTGGCTGGCTAACTGTTCATCATAGGTTTCACGTGACATGCCCGAAAACATACAAGGGACTGAAACAGCTGTGGCAGTTCCACAAGAGCTGACCTGATTGAAATTAATTACTGGTAACTTGCTCAGTTCAGGATTGGTATTGCGCGCATAGCCATTTAAAGCAAAACTCTCGGCACGTGCAGTTTCTCCAACAACTAGCACCATCAATTTGGGATGATCCTGCATTTGGGCCTGCTGTAACAGATGTGCATCTTCGCCAAAAGCCACCAAAGGTAAATTCGCTTTAGGTGCTTTCTTTTTATAATAGGACAAGGTGGACGCGATGCTATTTTGTGGAGAAAGCATACCCTTCAGATCGCGGTGCTCACGGAAGATGGCGGCATAATCGACATAGAAACAGAACAATAAACCTAGAATCAGTCCGAGTGAGACTACACTGCTCAGGCTTTTATGCACCAGCTGATGCCCAAGCGATGCAGGCTGAATTTTAAGCATCCAGATGATAAAAAGTGGAAAAACTACAAATACTAGTGTCCAGATGACCAGTCGCATTGACCAGAGATCTCGAACTTCGCGGGCATCGGTTTGCAGCATATTCTGAATCTGGTCTGGCGTAATAACGACCCCCAGACTATTGACAAAATAAGCACTAAAACCACCCAAAATGATCAGGGCGCTGGCCAGTATTTTGGCGTTCCATTTCCAGTTCAGCCACTGTAGTATCAGATTGTAAAAGGCAATAATAATCAGTGCCGTAGCGACCAGTAATACGCCTGCTTTCAGATTGGTATAAGGTGTAAATTCATGAATTTTCTGGTAGAAAGCAAAGTTTAGGATCAATCCCAGCCACATAGCCAGCAACATATTGAAGCCTGAAAGACTAATCGACTTTTTAGGTCGCTGACTAAAAAAAGACGAATGGGAAAACAGCTTCAGCATGATCCGTGGCTCAAAGACTTTAAGATGCTTTAGCCTAGAATCTGAAACTTAAAAATGGCTTAAAATGACTGGATCATTTTATAATATATGCAAACCAGCTCCCTTTTATTTCAAACTCAGAAGAATAAAGATAAGCCCTAACATATGTAGAATTTGGCTAGGCGCAAAATACAGAAAAAACTTCCATCCCCCAGTCACAAAAGAATTGATACTTTTAGACACCGCATGTGCCGCAAGTCCAATCATGACAGCATAAATTAAAGTCAGGTTATGAGGATTTCCCTGTATCACTACACCTGCTACAGCAGCATGCACTTCAAATAAAGAGGCTAAAAAAGTACCTAAGATTAAGCCGCTATCTCCCAGTAAAAGATTCGCGCCGTAAATCCCAGCCTGGATTAAGGTCAAACTGACCGCAATAATCACCGCTTCTTTGATACTGAACATTCGGCTATCAATTTCTTGTATTTCATTGATGGTCGTACTGTTATCCGCTTGGGGAGTTCGATAAATCAAGAATCCGGCAGCAATACATAAAATTCCGATCCCCACCAAACTCGGAATCAGCAGGAACTTGAACCACTCTACGCTCACTCCCAGAACAATCAGCAAGAGCTGTAATAAGGTGGTAATACAGGAGATCAATCCGGCGCCTGCATTTAATTTTGCACTGGCCCGCCCGGATCGGACTTGCATGCCCAAACTGGCAATCGTGGCCGTACTGGAGACAAATCCCGAGGCTAAGGCAGATAAAATAAGGGCCTTATCATTGGACAGGATTCGTTTTGCCACATGTGCCATGGACTGCACAATCAAGATTAAAATGAGTAGTTTAAGGATGATATAGGGATTCAGTACGGCGCCCCACAAGGGCTTATTGGGCATGACCGGCAACGCAATCAATATCAAAGCCAATAAAAGTAAGCCATCTTCTTAACTCATAGCTTTGGATCGTTTTTCCGGCAAATTGATGCAATGTCTGTTTGCCCATCAGGATAATCGTAAGTAGAACCGCCATCCCTGCAGCCAGTGGGATATTCCACACACAAATAGCGCCAATGATATAAGTCATCAAAAAAGCCAGTTCAGTGGTAGAACCGATATCCTGCTTCTGTTGAAACAGGCTATACACACAAAACAGGCTGACGGCGACGGTTCCTATTACTCCAATATAGAGATGCAAAAGGAAACATGAAGCACCCAATAAAGCTGTAATCGTAAATGATCTTAATCCTGCAAAACTCTGCTCATTGTTATTGTTTTTATGACGTTCACGCTCAAGCCCAATTAAAAGCCCACAGCCTAATGCCGACAGCATGATGGTCAGTAATTCCTGAAAAGATAAACTTTGCAAAAGCATATTCAAGAGCATTCACCTTGTGTCATCCAGTGACTGTACGTATTTTTAGTATATAAACAGTTTTTTAAAGCAGCACATCAATTTAACTGCTGTATCTTTAAATTCTAGGCTATAGATAGCTGTAAATTATTGCATTAGTCCGCCATTCATCCTTGTTGATGGTCTACCTAATTCCTTATTCTTAGTAGACCAGTTTAATCAAAATTACGGAAGTTAATAAGCTTTTAAATCTAAAATATTTTAATCCTACATCAGCTCCAGGATTAGACAGACTCTGTTTCCCCGACCTGATGATAGGCACGATTAAAATAAACCAAAGCTTGATCTTCCTGATTCTGTTGAATGGCAACAATCGGACAAATCAAAATCGTATGTGTACCAACTTCCTGGATCTGCCCAATTTCACAATCAAAGCTCACCAGTGCATCTTGAAGTACAGGAGAACCTGTTTCTAATTCAGTCCACTCACCCTGTTCAAATCGTTGTTCAGAACTGAATTTTGAAGATGCAAAAACATTTGAAAGATGCGCTCGATCTGCACTGAGTACATTTACGCACAGCACTTTATTTTCAACAAAGTTGATATAAGAACGCGATGATTTATTCATACAAACCAACAATGTCGGTGGTGTATCGGTCACGCTACACACGGCAGACGCAGTAAAACCATGACGACCTGAATCGCCCATCGTGGTCACTACATTCACTGCACTTGTTAATAAAGACATTGCGTTTCTAAAGTCTGTCGCTTCAACCATCACCGTATTCCAATATTCAGCTTTTTATAAAGAGCGTTATATCACTCAAATGATACTTTCAATCTTTTAAAAGCATCATGGATTCACTTTAATTAGCGAGATAATTCCTCACGAATAATCTCAGCACCTGCACTGAGTGCATTGAGTTTGCCACGAGCCACTTGGCGACCAAGTGGTGCCATGCCACAGTTGGTTGATGGATAGAGTTTGTCTGCATCCACAAACTGAAGTGCTTTACGCAACGTATTTGCCACTTCTTCAGCTGTTTCAATTTGATTACTTGCGACATCAATCGCACCGACCATGACTTTTTTACCACGAATCAACTCAATCAAATCCATCGGAACACGTGAGTTATGGCATTCGAGCGACACAATATCAATTTTTGATTTTTGCAGTTTCGGAAATGCTTCTTCGTACTGACGCCATTCTGAGCCTAAGGTCTTTTTCCAATCGGTATTGGCTTTAATACCATAACCATAGCAAATGTGTACCGCAGTTTCACACTTCAAGCCTTCAAGTGCACGCTCTAAAGTTGCCACACCCCAGTCATTCACTTCATCGAAGAACACGTTAAATGCAGGTTCATCAAACTGGATGATATCCACGCCAGCCGCTTCAAGCTCGCGAGCTTCCTGATTCAGGATCTTGGCAAATTCCCAAGCCAGTTTTTCACGGCTCTTGTAGTGACCGTCATATAGCGTATCAATCATGGTCATTGGACCAGGCAGTGCCCATTTAATCGGTTGATCTGTGAGAGAACGTAAGAATTTGGCATCTTCAACAAAGACAGGTTTTTGACGAGAAACTTCACCCACGACTGATGGCACGCTCGCTTCATAACGATCCCGGATTTTGACCGTTTCACGCTGATTGAAGTCAACGCCTTCAAGGTGCTCAATAAATGTGGTCACAAAATGCTGACGGGTTTGCTCACCATCGCTGACAATATCAATGCCTGCTTGCTGTTGTTCATGTAGGGACAAACGCAGTGCATCTTGTTTTGCATCGAGTAATTCCTGGCCTTCCAATTTCCAGGGTGACCAAAGTTTTTCAGGTTCTGCCAGCCAAGACGGTTTCGGTAAGCTGCCTGCAGTTGATGTTGGGAGTAGCTTTTTAGGTTGTAAAAGTGCCATGTCTAATCTTCTATCTCTATATTCGTAAAATAATGTGGTGTATTAAGCAGCGCGTTCTTGGTCAACAGTAGTTTTGATTGTGAACTCTGCAGCCCATTGCTCCAGAATATCTTTATAAGGCTGGATAAAGTGTTCTTCCGCCCACTTCCCTTGCTTCACTGCCAATTGACCACGCTCAACACGGTCATACACAATTTGAGTCAATGAATAATCTGGGTACTCAAGGCTGGGTTGATACACCTGACCCGCAGCAGAATTCGCATTATAAATTTCAGGACGGTAAATCTTTTGGAAGCTTTCCATGGTGCTGATCGCACTGATCAACTCGAGATCGGTATAATCACGTAATAAGTCACCTGCGAAATAAAATGCTAAAGGTGCAGCACCATTTTCAGGTTTGAAATAACGGACGGTTAAGCCCATTTTGGCGAAGTATTCATCGGTACGTGAATACTCATCATTTTTATATTCCACACCCAATACAGGATGCACATTCGCTGTACGGTAATAGGTTTTCGAGGTCGAAACGCTCAAACAAATCACCGGCTGTTTTTTAAATTCTGCTTTAAATACTTCAGAACTGACGAGATATTGATAAAGCTTGCCGTGTAAATCACCAAAATTTTCTGGCTTGGTCGAGGCTGGATTTTTCTTGATATGTTCAGGAAGTACCACGCTAAAATCATAATCGCGGACATAAGACGAGAAACTGTTGCCAATCATGCCATCAATACGCTGATTGGTTTGATGATCAATAATCGTGATTTTTAAAGTTTCAATTGCAGGGAATGTTTTACCATTTCCTTCAACATCCAGGTCAACTGAAATAATGTCGATTTCAACTGAATAACGATCTGCTTTTGGATTATCCCAATGTGCCAATGCATTAAAACGGTTATTGATCATTCGTAGAGTGTTACGCAAATTCTGTTCGCGACTTTCGCCACGCGCCAAATTGGCAAAGTTCGTCGTCAGACGTGTGCTATCTGCAGGTTGATAGTTTTCGTCAAAACGAATGCGCTTAATTGAACATGCAAACTTTTTACTCATTGTGATTCACTACCCTAAGTTCTAATAACCAAATTTCTGAATGAGCCTAGTTATACGTGAACCTTAAGATGAATAAAACTGATTTAAACTCAATGAAAAGTGAATCTTATTCATTCTTGGTTGTTCTTAAGATATCAAGATCACTTAATAAAAGAAAAATATGACAGATTTTTTCTATGTAATTTTAGGGTTTAATAGATGATAAAATAATGAATATTATAATAACTTAAGATAAATTCTATCGAATATTAAGTGGATGAAATTGAGGGGTAAATTCAAAGAATGGTTTTATAGCTTATTAGATGCAATTTAGAAGTGAATGAATGAAACTCATCTAAAGATTAGAAAATATCAGTCTATTCACTGTGTGTGATTTCAAATCTAATTGTTAGATATCAAGGTTTAAACATTCTACTTATTCGTATCGGACAAATTTTAATCTTAAAATTGGCTACTTTAAAAGACATTGAATAATATCTTCTTTATTTCTAAATTAAACAAATTAAATTTTCTTAAATATAATATCGCATCTTTTTTACACAATTCCTTTACAATTCTTTATGTAATAATTTAATTGGAAACTAACACTTTTATATTATTAGACTCCTTAAAAAGTAATTTTAATGAAAAAAAACTGGCTGGTCAGAACAAATCAAACCATTACCTTTTTGCCCATGGTCATAGTTATATTTATAGGACTAATTGGCTATGAATGGGTACGTACAGAACTGGTCGGAAGCTGGATTCTTCTAATTGGCTTTATTCTGCTAGGCCGCTTTTTAAATGTAGTTCAGTCCGTTGTACTAAGTATTGTCATTTTTATTATTCTTTTTATTTATATTTTATTTAATGTCCAGGCTGACAGCATGGATATCAATACTCGCTTCTTGCAGCTTTTTATTCTACCTGTAGCGCCACTTCTACTTAGTATTTACTATGAAATGATGTCGACCAACAGGCAAACCGACAATTTACTGGATACTTATCGTAAAAATCTGACCCATAAAACATTACCTATTAGTACTTATTTCTATACCCAAACTCAAGTTCAGGATATGTTAAATCTGAATCTGATTTCTCAATATGATGAAATTTATATAGAAATTACCAACCACAGTTTATTAAGAGATATGTTGCAGGTGGATGAACTAAAACTGTTGCAACAAAAAATAATTGATGTACTGGAAAGTGAGTTTGAAGTTCCTCATTTTTCTTTTACTGATAGTCGGCTCTCGGTCTTGCGTGTGATTATGATTGCCGATCGAGAATCTACTATTTCCAAACAACTGATTGAAAAAATCAGACAGATTGAACTGATTAAAATAGAGATCACTCATCTACCCCATCATCAGGGCCGACCCTCCTTGGAGAAACGCCTATGAGTCATTTTTTGCATGTCTGCGGTCTGATCGTTTCAGTCAATACACTGCCTGACCCGGTACTGAGTTCTTATTATCAACAATATTATCAATGTGAGCTTAAAACAGCCGATCCTGTTCAGCAACAAGCTTCCTCAGATATTACGCAAATTCCAGCCTACTTCCCAGTTCCTAGGAAGTTCTGGCCGGTATTTAGCTTTGATCAAATACACTACGAAACTTATCAAAACATGAAAAATCAGGGTATTAAACCGGGTTTAATCATTCCTGAAAATTTCATGAAACCGTCAATCTACTTTCAGATCAAACAGGAGGTTTCGGAAGGTGCTATCCCGATTCTTGATCTAAGCAGTATCGAACCGAAGCGTTTTCGCGGACTTGCGACCCTCGCCACCAGTGCAGGTCTACGTCCCATGGCTGCCTATATACAGGATGGCTGGAATCCGAATCTCAAAACTTTACCTGCGGGACTTTACATTGTTCAGGCCAATCCTGGACAACTGCCTTTACCCGCCCGTTTAATTCAATCTGGTCAGCAACAATTTTACACCGCCTACCCACAAACTGCTTTCAATGGTACTGGAATTATCCTGAATCCTGAGGTGCCACTTGCCGAAAGTGAGATTGCTTATCCTGAATTGGGAATTTCCTGGACTTTTTTAAATACACGCTTTGACAGCCAACTGAACCGGGTGCATACCAATCCACTCGGTTATATCTTGCTCTCAGCAGGAATCGTAATCTTGCCATTACACCTAGTGCTCTCGACCCATTACCCTAATTTATTAAGCTTCTGGGGTACCTCAACTTCCTGGGCATCCGTTTTTGTGATCGTTATCTTAATGCTCATCCTCCTGATCACCATGTTATGGCGGAGATTCAAAAAATCATGAGCATGATCGATATTCTGTTCATTACCGGCTTTATCGGAATCTGGATTCCACAGGCTTTTTGGGCCTGGCTCAGCTTTTCTGCCTGGCGTTATTCGATTCGAGCCAGTCAGGAACTGACCAATTTAGCAATACCTGAACGTTGGCCCATGCTAAGTGTGCTGGTGCCGGCATATAACGAAGCACTAGTGATTGAAGATACCTTACGCTCTCTAGCTGCACAGGATTATCCGGCTGAAAGCTATGAAGTACTGCTGATTAATGATGCCTCCAAAGACAATACCCAGGAAATTGCCGATCGTATGGCAGCCGAATTTCCAGTCATTCGGGTCATCAATGTGCCTAAAGGTCAAGGCGGTAAAGGTAAATCCAGAACTTTGAATAACGGACTCAAATACGCCCGCGGAGAATTGATTGCGGTTTATGATGCCGACAGTACGCCAGAGCCGGATTGTGTACGGCTGATTGCCCAGACCTTGCTGGCAGATTCTAGTCTGGTCGCAGTGAATGGCAAAGTCCGTACCCGCAACTGGAAAGACAGCCCCCTTAGTACCTTTATCGCTATCGAGTTTATCTATTTCCAGTGGATTTTTCAGGGTGGACGCTGGCTGCGTTTCCGTCTTTCTACCCTAATGGGAACCAATTATGTGATCTGGCGAGATGCACTCGATATTCTAGGCGGATTTGACGAAAAATCCTTGGTCGATGACACCGAAATGAGTTACCGGATTTTTCTGGGACATAAACGGATTAAATGGGTGCCTTATGCCGTAGGCTGGCAACAAGATCCGGGCGACCTGAATATTTTTATCAAACAACGTTCGCGTTGGACTCAAGGTAACTTTTATGTAACCCGTAAATATTTAAGAACAGCGCTCCGGCATCCTTTTCCAATCGGAATGGAGATCGGCAACAATATTATGTGTTACATCATTTTTGTGCCAGCCCTGTTCTTAAGTCATATGACGCTGGTGGTTGGTCTACTCGGTATTGATGGCACTACAATTCCCGGTCCTTTTACCTTGCTTTTCATCTTGTCCTTTATTCTTTATCTGGTCCAGATCTGGTTTACCCTCAGTCTGGAAAAAGAAGTGCCTAAACGATTTTACTTCTATGCCTTTATTGCTTATTTCACCTATTCACAAGTATTTCTCCTGATTGTCTTTAAAGCCGCCTGGGACATGTTAAAAGGCAAAATCAAGGGTGAAGGAATTACTTGGTACAAGACAGAACGAAAGAAGGAAAAAAAATGATCATGCACATAAAAACAGCTCCTTTGAAATTAATGTCTTCACTTATCTTGGCATTGTCTAGTGCACCTCTCTATGCGGCCACCTGGAAGCTTGATGATGTAGTTGCACGGCATGTAGAGCAAACTGCACCTTACTTTTTTTATGTTGGAAAAGGTGAAAGCTGGCAGGATGTCCAGTTCAGCAGTCAGTTCGATGTACAGGGTAGCAGTACAGTGATTGTCCGGTATGACAATCAGCTGATTCATCAACAAAATTTGAGTGGTAAAGGCACATTAAATTTTAGCCTCCCCCCTGCCGACAGCGGTTTTCATCGGCTGGATATCAGTATTTTACAAAAACCAGGACCTGGACAAAGTACTGCCAATATTTGTCTTGAATCAAGCAATTTACAGACTACCTTGACTCAACCAAATCTGAGTTACCAATCGCAGCGTAACAGCATGCAGCTGAATCAACTCCCGGATGTCCTGTTCAATAGCCAATTGAACCGCTCAGAACCGGTACAGGCACTGCTAGGTTTTAATACGGCAAATTTCCTGGAAGCCACCATGATGAGTAGGCTGGCAACTGCCTGGAATTTTGCGACACCTGTGCAATGGCGGCTAAATACCACTCCTGAATCAGCACCTGATTTCATGATCAATATTCAGCGTTCGGCCGCAAAATTACCCGCAGCACGGATGAGTCTAAATCAGGTTAACCAGGTACCAAGCCTGACGATTGAATACTCTTCAGAATCCCAATTATTGATGGCCGTCAATGCCCTGCTCAATCAGCAATATCTGGCACAACTAAATACTGCAACAGCGAGTTTAAATGGCCCTGTCGCACGACCAAACTGGGCCAGTGTACGCCGTTTTGAAAGCTTGGCTGATCTGGGCATTTCCGATTTCAAACTAGACAATACTCCCAAAAATATTTCATTGGTCTTTCCTGCTGTTTGGGAAGCTACGGATATTTTAAAGGGTCAGCTTAATTTCCGTTCGCAAAGCGGACTCTTACAAGGCTCGACCTTACAGGTTTGGCTCAATGAAGTACTCGCAGGTAGTACCAGTCTGGCAAAACTGGATTCCAGCCCGGTTGAGCGGCAGTTTGAATTTGTAGGTGCAGATTATCCCTATACCAACAGCTTTAACATGACGGTGAGTAATAACCAGTTAAATAGCAATAATTGTCTACCTAATGCGGGTAATGCCTTATGGATTGATGCTAAAAAATCCAAGCTTAGTCTGCCTTACCAGATGAAACAGGGAGTCATTAGCCTGTCTACAGTTTTTGACAAGACTCCTGAAATTGCCATGAATACGCCTGTAGGCACCCCCATCGCGATCAGCCTAGCTCAAGTTGCCAAGAACATGCTGCTCAGTAATGATCCAATTGGTCTGAATATCACCCAGCTGAATCCAAGTACACCTAAAACCATTAATATCCTGCTGAATGCCCAGCGTTATCAATCCGAATTGCAAAAATACAGTCAGATTCTTTACTTACCTACTACGGCAAATGGTAGTTTGATCACCGTCAGAAACGGGAATTTCTGGATTTATAGCGACAACAACCTCGGGGTAGAAAATTTTGCCCGCTTTTGGCCGCAAATCCAGCAGAAAATCCCGAACAATACTGCGGCCTTGTTTATTTCTGCCCAAGGGCAAATTACCGTACTTAGTCAAACAGCTATAGAAAAAGCAGAAACCCCGATAATTGAACAGATTTCCATGCGAACTATTGCTATTATTCTAGTGATTGTTGCTGCGCTTATTATAGGGCTGCTTTTCTGGCGCAGAACCCGTAAGGCACAAAAAACCAAAGAAGAATAATGATGAAAAAATACCTGATTTTAGGCTTACTGGTGTTACTGGCACTTCCTGCCTTGGCTTTTACTGGCTCTGCGTTTTTTATGGCACGTGCAGATGCTAAAGCGGTAACAGCGCCTAAAATTGAGGGTATTTTCTGGCAGGTTGACCAGATGAGTCACGCCTCCGGTAACTGGCACTTATTAGGCATCGATACCTTAGTCACTCAATGGAGTATTGTAGACGGACGCTCCTTTTTTAAAGAAATCCCCAGAGCCCAATGGCAACATCAGCCGGACTGGAATACGATTACCGAACAACCCTGGTCCAAGCAGGTTATCTTAGGTCTGGCAGGCATTTTTCAGGAACCTGTGGCACGTGAAAATATTGACCAGCTCTTTTTACAATCCCAACAGATTATTAAAACTTCTCTTCCAGTTCAGCCTGCTGCTTATTATTTTCCTGTAGAAGCTGATCCAAGCTGGCATGGAGTTGCCAATCTGGCGCGTTATGTTGCCGAGTTCCAGCGACCAATCTGGATCAGCATTTATAGTGCAGATCGCAAATCACGGTTTTTACATTACTGGCTTGAAAGCTGGTTGCCTGATAATGCCCAAGTTTTTTTTCAGGATGGCGTCGGTGTGGGCACGCGCAGCCCCGAAGAAGCAGCGGTGATTTATCAAAATCTTAAACATCAGGTTGGTGACAAAAGAGTTGTAATTATTCTCGAAGCTTTCCGGCCTAAACCGGGAGGCGGCTTTCGTGCAGCTTATCCTTGGGAAATTGCAAAACAGTTAAAAGCTTATGCTGGAGAGCGTGTCTATATTTTTGATGGTCCACATTATTTAAATAAAGCCAGTGTGCTCTGGCTTTATTTGTGGATGAAAATCAATTACTAAGCTCTGGCTGTTAAATCTTGCAGCATCTGTTCCAAAATACGTTCCGAAGCATGACCATCACCAAATGGATTTTCGACTTCTGCATGTTGTCGATAATAGGCTGAATCATCCATTAGACGAGAAAACTCTTGTACGATTTTGGCCTGGTCGGTACCGACCAGTATTCCACAACCTGCTTCAACCACTTCCGGGCGTTCAGTTACATTCCGCAGTATGAGCACCGGTTTTTGATAGGTGGGGCTTTCTTCCTGAATACCGCCTGAATCGGTCATAATAAAATAGGCTGCACCTAAAACAGCCAGTAAGTCCGGATAATCCAGAGGTTTTAACAAATGTACCTGCGGATGATCCAGAAACTCGCGATAGGCAATTTCATATACCTGCGGATTGAGATGCACAGGCCAGGCAAAATGCAGCTCTGGATAACGGCGACATAGTGTATGGATGGCGGCACAGATATTTTGAATACCTTCACCAAAATTTTCCCGTCGATGTGCGGTCAGCAAGACCAGTTTATCTTGCTCATTTAATTTCAGCCCCATTCGCTCTAACCTTTGCTGAGACTGCTGAGAAGAAGATTGCATTAAATCACGTGCATGATAAATAGCATCAACCACGGTATTACCGGTAATAAAAATCTGCTGGTCTGGAATATTTTCCTGACGCAAATTTTCTGCAGAACGTCGGGTCGGTGCAAAATGCCAGTGGGCCAAGCGGGAAACCAGTTGTCGGTTACCTTCTTCCGGAAATGGATGCATCAGATCAAAAGAGCGTAATCCGGCTTCAACATGCGCCAGATGAATATTCAGGTTAAAGGCCACCAGAGCACCTGCAAGTACAGTGGTGGTATCCCCTTGCACTATAATTACATCACATTTCGGCATGTCACGATATACTTGATCCAGTTCGGTCAATGCCTTGCTTAATAGAATATTTAGACTTTTGCCGGGCTGCATGATTTGCAGATGATGGTCAATCTTGATTTGGAAAAACTCGATCGCATCCTGTACCAATTCCAGATGCTGACCGGTAAATACCACATTGACTCTAAATCGTGAATCTTGCTGGGCTTTTAAGATGACTGGTGCTAATTTAATCAGTTCAGGGCGAGTACCAAAAATAAAAGAAAGATCAATCGGCATGGTTAAAAGCTCCAGTAATAAGTCAGTTCCACTCGGGTATTATCAAAAGTTCTTTTTCCAGACTCAGGTGCCCCATTTACATATTTGCCATACATCTGTTCAATACGTAGCTTGACCGGGAAGTCTGCAGGTTGCCAGGCTATACCCGGCCCCAACTCTGCCAGGTTGTTATAAAACTCGTTATTGGAGTCATTAATCGTATGTAGCTTCAGATAAGTCTGGATATTGCCTAGATGATCCCGGTTAAAGTTCCAACCGGTACGCAAGCGCAGGTCGCCAATTACATTATAATCTTCACGTGAATAGCTCGCTGCATTGCCATACAGTTCGGCAAAATACTGAGTCTTCTGGGTAACCGGACTATGACTGGTTTCGGAATCATGCCAATACCATTCCTGATAACTGGTCAAACCAAAATTAATACTTTCCCTGAATTTGTCTCGGTTTAAATCGATTAGATCATAACTTCCGCCGAGTTCCAGATATAGATAGAGCGGCCATTCCCAAGGACGGTAATTTGTTCCAACACCGACAATGGCTGCATTCTGGTCAATAATCTCAGGTCGCGCACCGCCGGTAGATTGGGTATCCCTGTTAATGCTGGCAAAGCCATAAATCTGGCCACGGTTCTCTTCTCCCCAATAACGTCCATAACGGAGCTTCAAGGGCAAGATGGCTGTGTCATAACGTCCTTCAAAAGAAGGAGAAAAATAGATATCAGCAAAGGTATTTTGAGTCTGACCACTTGTTGTTCCACTTAAATTGAGTACTGCTTGTTCGGCTTTTGCTGCAGTTTCAGGATTTGAGGAACTTTGCAGTTTTTTAAATATTTCTAAAGCTTCGGGATTACGCTGAGCAGCATTCAACAGATAGGCTTTTTGCAACAACAATTGTTCATCATCTGGCGTTAATTCAAGAGTTCGATCAATATAAATTAAAGCTTCGGGATTATTATTTTTTCGCATTTCCAGATATGTCCAGGTTTTCCAGACTTTTGGATCCTCCGGCGATTTCTGGCTAATTTGCTGCAAAAGATGCGTTGCCTGCTCTGGGTTGTTTTTTTCTATTTGGTAATATTGTTCCCATAACGCATAAATCTCTGAATTATTTTCTGCTCGAGTTTCTGCCTGAATAGAAATACTCAAGAGAAATAAACAAGTACTTGAAATTATGATTAATTTTTTCATTTTAATGAGATATATTGAATATTCTATATCACTATAACAGTTATTTATTTTTCAATTTCTCGTGAGTTAAGCGCGGTTACCAAACTATATATATTCTTTATAAAAAGTAACTTAATTAAAAATTTAGCCTTATTTTTTAAAATATTCCTTTAATAAATGGCTGTTTTAGCTTTAACGTAACTAATCATGATAAAAGTCGTCCCACTATCAATGAATAACCGCAACCCCCACGTAAATCTTAAAATTCTTCCCGCTGTAATTCATTTACCGTTCGCCCCTGCTTTGCAAACCACTGATCACGACGTTCAAACAAGCGTGGCGCCGCCTGATTCACTTGATCAATTAGAGCCTGTAAATCGGCATTGATCAAGCGACCATTTTTAACCACAATTTGTCCCGCCACCATCGTCATCACGACATCTTGGCCTTGAACTGCATGCACTAAATTGGTATGCAAATTAAATAATTTTCCATGATCAATCAACGGTGTCATCCGTGGTGTATCCAATCTAACTGCAATCAGGTCAGCCTGTTTACCAACTTCCAATGAACCAATTTCATCTTGCATACCCAAAGCTTTAGCTCCTGTAATCGTAGCCATTTGGCAGACTGACCAGGCATCCAGAGCAGCCGCATCTAAATTCGAAAACTTTGCCAATAATGATGCAGTTTTCATTTCTTCAAATAGATCCAGGTTATTGTTTTCTTTTTCACCGTCCGTACCCAAACCTACCGCAACACCTTGGCGTAGCATTTCAACAACAGGCGCTGCACCGGAGGCCAATTTCATGTTGGAAATCGGGTTATGGGCGACACCGACCGCATGTCGCCTTAAAATCTGAATCTCATTTGCATCTGCCCAGACGCAATGTGCCAACAGGGTTTTAGGCAAATCCAGCAAGCCCAGTTTTTGCAGACTCTCAATCGGGCGAATACCTGAACGGCGCAGGTTTTCCTGTACATCAAATTGGCTTTCATTACTGTGGGTATGAAAACCGGTTTGATAATCCTGACAAAGTTTCTCAATACAGCTTAATGCTGAAGCTTCAGCATAAAACAGGTGCTCTAAACCCACCCAAACCTGGATACGTCCATTCGCCTGCTGATGCCAACGGTTGATTAAAGCCTCATTACTTTTTAAGGTTTCAAAATAATTGTGATCCGGATGCTCTGCGACATAAGGCACAAGAACAGCACGAATTCCTAACGCTTGCGCAGCTTCAGCACTTCCGTCCATATAGCGCCACATATCGACAATGGTGGTGGTTCCCGACAAAAGTACCTCGGCATAACACAAATAAGAGGCAATTTTTGCATCCTCTGGTGTCAACACCCGGTGCATCGGATCAATATACTGCTGTAACCAATCCCAAACCGGTAATCCTTCTGCTGTGCCACGCAATAAACCGGAATGACAATGGGTATTGATCAAGCCCGGCATCAGGATCGTTTGTGGGTAATCCTCAATGAGCACCTCTGGATAGCATTGGGTTAACTGTGCCAATGTACCCACTGCTTTTATTTTGTCACCATCAATCAGTATCGCGCCATTTTTAATACATTCATTCTGCGTGTTCATGGTAAGGACATAGGAAGCTGTTAAAATTTTCATGATTTATACTCAAATCTATTCTATTTATGATGAATGGCTGCGGTTATGGCACGAAGGTTTTGCCTAAAGAAGATGGCAAATTCATTTTGAGTACTTTTTTATTCCGTGAAATCATGACCAGTACCACAATGGTGGCTATATAGGGCAATGCGGCAAGCAGCTCGTTCGGCACCTTGATTCCAAGCGCCTGGGCGTGAAATTGCAAAATGGTTACGCCCCCAAACAGGTAAGCGCCGAGCATTAAACGTGTTGGTTTCCACACAGCAAATACTACCAGTGCAATGGCAATCCAGCCGCGGCCTGCCACCATATTTTCAATCCACATCGGGGTATATACGGTCGATAAAAATGCTCCGCCAACCCCTGCCATCAAACCGCCAAATAGCACTGCGCCATAACGAATCGCCAACACGTGATAACCCATGGCATGCGCACTTTCCGGTGATTCTCCGACTGCTTTAAGCAATAAGCCCAAACGGGTTTTGGCCAAGACAAACCACACCAGAAAGAAGACCAAGATTGACAGATAAACCACATAGTTTTGCTGGAACAAAATCGGACCCAATACTGGAATATCCGCTAATAGTGGAATATTAAAATTAGCCAGACCCGGTAAAGCCATACTGACGTAGTTCTGTCCCAAAAATGCAGAGATACCGAGTCCAAAAATGGTTAAAGCCAAACCGCACGCGGATTGATTGGTACTTAAAGACAAGGTAAAAAAGGCAAAAATCAGGGCCATCAGCATGCCTGCCAGACCACCCATCAATAAGGCACTTAATACACTGGCATCATATTGCGCAGCAAAAGCAAAACCTGCAATTGCACCGACCAGCATCATCCCTTCTACTCCAAGATTAATCACACCTGTCCGCTGTGTGACCAATTCCCCCAGACCTGCGAAAATCAGTGGTGTTGCTGCTGCAACAGTACCTGCAAGAATTGCAGTTATTTCTAAAGCCATATCATGCTTCCTTTTGCTGTAGACAACATTGGGTTAAAGGGTGGTTGCTGTGGGCTGAGGGACCGGTGAGGCCATTTTTTTGCTAAAACGGTAACGGTTTTCAATTAATGCATCGGAAGCCAACAGGAAAAACAACAGCAGCCCCTGGAAAATACCGGTAATCGCGACCGGAAGCTGTAGTTGCATTTGTGCCATTTCACCGCCCAGATAAATCAGCGCCATAAAACAGCCTGACAGCACAATACCGATTGGGTTTAAACGCCCTAGATAGGCCACGATAATCGCTGCATAGCCATAACCTGGGGACAGGTTCGGATTCAGCTGACCAATAGGTCCAGCCACTTCACAGATTCCGGCAATACCTGCCATCATTCCGGAAATCACCAGACTCATCCAGATCGCTTTGGAGGAAGAAAAACCTGCGTATTTGGCAGCTAAAGGTGCCTGACCGCTGACTTCCAGTTTATAGGCCGTCAGACTTTTACGCATAAAAACCCAAAACAGAAGGACTGCAAAAAAAGTGATAAAAATAGAGGCATTAATGCGTGTGCCTTCTACAATGAATGGCAGCGTCGCACTCTCACTAAAAACCACCGATTGTGGGAAGTTCATCCCTTCCGGATCACGCCAGGGACCATTGACCAGGTATAGCAACACACATACTGCGACATAATTCATCATCAGGGTGGTCAGGGTTTCTTCAGCATTAAAATGGGTTTTCAGTAAGGCAGGAATTGCACCCCAGAGTGCCCCACCAAGTGCGCCCATAACGATCATTAACGGGAGAATCCACCAGCCGATGTGATCATGAAATAAAATCGCAATACCACCGCCAAAAATCGCGCCCATGGTGAGCTGACCTTCAGCACCGATATTGAATAATTTGGCTCGAAATCCGACCGTCAGCCCCAAGGCAATCAGAATCAGAGGTCCGGCTTTGACTGCCAGTTCACTCCAACCATAAGACGATGTCAGCGGTTCAATAAAGAAGATGTACATGGCTTGCGCGGGATTAATCCCCAACATTAAAAACAGAATACTACCGACAATCAGCATGGCTAGCAGCGCAATGAGCGGTGAAAGCCACTTCATGATTTGAGAGGGATGTTCACGCGGTTCCAGTAAATGCATGTCGCTCTCCTCTCAACCTGTATATTTGTTTTTTTGTTATATTAAGCATGAGCTTGCTGCTCCTCTACTATGATCGCAGTGTCATGGCCTGGAATGCCTGACATCAAGATTCCAACATTTTCAGTATTGGTTTCATGAGTAGGTATCGCTGGAGATAGTTCACCATTGGCCAACACGCAGAGACGATCACTGATTTCAAACAGCTCCTCTAACTCTTCTGAAATCACCAAAATAGCAACACCTTGCCGAGAGAGGTCGATCAGGGTTTGCCGGATAAACATGGACGCGCCGACATCTACGCCCCAGGTCGGTTGAGCCACAATCAGAAATTTGGGGTTTTGCAGAATTTCCCGGCCTACAATAAATTTTTGTAGATTTCCACCGGACAAGGAACGTGCTTCTGCCTCTGGGCCACTGGCTTTCACCCCGAATTTTTCAATACAGTGCTCGGCAAAAAGCTTACATTGTGCAAACTTGATTAATCCCCATTGCGTCAGGTTCTGCCGAAATGCGGTCAGCAAGGCATTCTGGGACAGTGTCATGTTCGGGACTGCTCCTCGGCCCAGACGTTCTTCAGGGACAAAGCCCAGGCCCAAGTCACGCCGTTGTCCAGGACTGAATCGGGAAATATCGATTTGATCCAGAACCATCCGGCCATGTTTCAGGCTGTTTTCACCCGACAATAAAGACAGTAATTCTGCTTGCCCGTTGCCAGAAATCCCGGCGATTCCTACAATTTCACCGGCACAAATATTTAAATTGATATTTTTCAGCGATACACCAAATGGGTCATCAGACTGGTAATCCAGATTCTCGATCTGGAATAGCCCCTGTTTTGCACCTGTATATTCTGGGCGTACATAGGTCGGTAAATCACGACCAATCATTAAGCGCGCTAAATCACTGGTGCTGTTGTGTTTGGGATCAACATTTCCGGTAACATGGCCATTGCGTAAGATGGTCGCTTCATCACAAAGTTCTTTGATCTCGTGTAATTTATGACTGATATATAAAATCGAAACACCTTGGGAGGTTAATAAACGCAAGGTTTTAAATAGTTGCCGTACCGCTTGTGGCGTCAGTACCGAGGTGGGTTCATCTAAAATGATTAAAGCGGGATTTTGCAAAAGACAGCGAATAATTTCGACACGTTGCCGCTCACCTACCGATAAAGAATGTACTTCGCGGCGTGGATCAATGGGTAAACCATATTGTTCTGAAACTGCAATAATTTTTTGACTTAGAGCTTTTAAAGGAATCTTTTCATCCAGTCCCAGCGAAATATTTTCGACTACAGTCAAAGTCTCAAACAAAGAAAAATGCTGATAGACCATGCCAATCCCGAGCTTTCTTGCCATCGACGGGTTATCAATATGAACTTCTTTACCGTTCCAGAGGATTTGTCCCTGATTGGCCTTGGTTGCTCCATAAATGATTTTCATCAGCGTACTTTTGCCAGCACCATTTTCACCCAAAATGGCATGAATCTGCCCAGGTTGAACGGTTAAATGTATCTGGTCATTCGCTTTCAATGAATTGTAACTTTTACAGATATTGATGAGCTGTAAACGCGGTACACCTGAAGAAGAACGTGCGTTCAACTCTTGCGCATGAACAGATCTATCGTGTTGAGAGGTCATCATCAGTGCCCTATTCAATGCTGTGACAGTGCGGCATCCATCTGAAGCGTGCAGGCATTCAGATGGATGCGGGAAAGTACATCAAAGTATTTAAAGTTTTTTGAATTGCAAAATGACAAAGCTTTATTTCGGTAATGAACCCTCTACGCCCTTCACGTAGTAATTCATTTTGCTTAGTGCCGCATCATCTAGGCGCTTGCCCTTTGCCAAGACCAATGTGCCATCCTGTTTATGAATCGGGCCGGTAAATGGATGCAATGTGCCTTTTAAAATACCGTCACGTACGCTGAGTGCTTTTGCTTTAGAGGCTGCCGACACGGAAGGACCAAAGCTTTCAATATCGACTGCTTTTTGTTTCACGCCGTACCACATTGCACTTGGTTTCCAGGTTTTATTGCTGACTTGCATCATTACCGGGGTGTAAATTTTTTCCCAATGTAAAACCGATGCGGCAAGATGCGCTTTAGGGCCAAATTTGCTCATGTCAGAGTCCCAGCCAAAAGCAAAGACACCTTTTTGTTCAGCCGCCTGTACCACTGCCGGAGAATCGGTATTTTGCATCAGCACATCTGCACCTTGAGCAATCAATGCCAAGGCTGCATCACGTTCTTTGCCCGGGTTAAACCACGAATTCACCCAAATGACTTTGGTTTTAATTTTTGGATTTACACTTTGTGCACCGAGGGTATAGGCATTGATATTACGGATGACTTCAGGAATCGGAAAAGACGCAACTACACCCAAAACATTATTTTTGGTTTTTTGCCCTGCGACCACACCCAGCATATAAGCACCTTCATAGGTACGGACATCGTAGACCCCTAAGTTTTTGCCCTGCTTATAACCGGTTGCATGCATAAATACTGTATTGGGAAATTGCTTGGATACTTTCTCCATTGCATTCATATAACCAAACGAAGTCGCAAAAATGACTTTATTGCCTTGTTGTGCCAGGTTGCGGATCACACGTTCGGCATCTGCTGTTTCAGGGACATTTTCGATATAAGAGGTTTTATATTTTCCTGCGAGGGTTTTTTCAGCCTTAATCCGGCCTTGATCATGAGAATAAGTCCAGCCATGGTCGCTGGTTGGACCAATATAAACAAACGCGGCTTTATCTTGGGCCTGAACATTCGCGACAGCGGCCATGCTCATTACACCGCTTGCCATTAACACCCCTACCAATTTTTTCAATCCGGTTTTCAAGCTATTTTTTTCTTTCATTCTATTCTGCTCTTGGTTGTTCTGTGTCATACAACACATGCTTTAAAATGACTTCACTCAAATGCGCTCAGTCTGTCCAATATATAATTAGCAATAAGCATTCCAGTTTTTATAAAAAATAATAAAAATAGGGTTTTTAAAAAGATATTTTTGTTTTTTATTTAATAAGAGCGTACTGTTATTAAATTTATAAATAATAATTTTATAATTGACCCTAAAATTTAATTTGATGAAAGGATTTTTTTTATTTTTTCTTATAAGTGGTGAGATAAAATAAAATGCCTTAAATTTATGCATTCCTTTTTTAATTGGAGCTTCATATTTTTCATGAGCAAAGATAAATGTAGATGATAGAATCAGGTATTGAGACTCATTGAGGGAATGGGATTTTTTTAGATATAAATCATTAATATTTAAATATATTAATAGTTTTTTTATAGTTAGGTTTAGCTTGTAATACGCCGAAAGGATGATGTTCTACAGGTATTTTTATTTTCTCTAATCATTGAAAGAGGTTGGAATCAGCTAATCGGGGTTTGCCTGGATTGATTTATTTTAATTTCCAAATTTTGATAATATTAATGAATTTTAATTAAAGAGTAAGCGGGTATGAATAATATTTTGATCATTTAAAAAATATAAATAAAAACCACTATATTAAAATATAGGGTTTCTATTTAAAGTTTAATCCATATTTTTAAATTTTAAAATATATTAGACAACATAACGTTTACTTAATCCCCACTCGGCTAAGATTCGACGATAGGTCGTTGAAGAGCGATCTGCTTCAAAATGCGCTTCCATGGAAATATCGAGCGGTAATTCTTCAGGTTTCTGGCTTTCTACCATGTCCTGATCTTCGGCAAAAATTTGTGCATTGAAGTCATATACTGCCTGTAAATCTCCTGTGGTATCGAAGTTGCGTGTCAGTGGCACAAATAAACGGGTTTTATTATGTGAAACCGGACAACAGGCATTGAGAATTTTTAATTGTCCCTGTTTGGGGAAATGTACGGTCAGTACTGCAGAAAACGGTGGATAAACATCAAATACACGTTTCCACAAAAAACCTTCCGGTGCCAAATCTTGCATACCATGTGGATAGTTGCTGACACTGCTGACATATTCGGTATGCAGGCCGTAATCTGTACGTTCTGTCGTGTATTTGGGTACAACCTGATTTTCAGGATCTGCGAAAGAACCCTGATGAACCCAGGCAAAATGTGCAACATCAATAAAGCCTTCCAGTTGACGGCCACTTGAGCCGCCAATATCCACAAACGGCGGTAAAATTGCCTGATGATCTGGCATCTCCCAGGTATCTAAAACAGGAAAATTGGCTTTTGCTTCGTCACGGCCAAAAATACTGGTCCAGATCAAGCCATATTTTTGCACTACTGGAAATTTGGTCAGAGAAAAGCGCTCAGAAATGTTGGTCAGCTCGGGTTGTGCAGGAATTTTGATACATTTTCCCTGGCCATTGTAGTGTAAGCCATGATAAGGACAGACCAGATTTTCACCCGAAACCCAGCCTTTGGTTAAGGGTACGCCCCGGTGTGGACAGAGATCACGAACCAGGTGAATTGCACCACTGTCTGTTTTATACAGTGCAAGTTTGACATCAAGCAGGGTTACTTGTTGCGGTTGGGTAGAAACGTCCTGAATCCGTGCAACCGGATACCAGTGACGAGCCAGAATTTCCCAGTCCTGATCATCAAACTGGCTATAGCAGGGTTTGTTGAATGAATTGATGACTGGAATGGCGTTCATATCAAACCTATATTCTTACTGTGGATGGTCTCTTTTTACAGGCCTTGAACAGTACAGAACTGTGCAATTTTGGCTTTGCTTATGATTGAAATTACTTAATTTATTGTCGTTCTGTCTATTAGAATGATTCGTACTATTCATTCTTAAAATTAGAACACATCAACCATGTACAAATGTACTTGCCGATTAAAGCTACCTTCTTTGGCATAAAACTCGCATAAACACGTTTATCTCAAATATTGATATGAATAAAAGGTGGTTCTTCGCTTGACTAAATTAATGAATACGCCTTTTTCCCGATTTTCAGAATATTTTATCGCGGTGGCGAAAACGGGAAGTTTACGCAAGGCCGCAGATCAATTATTCATTTCCGTGTCTGCAGTACATCGGCAAATTGCTCTGGCTGAAGAAGAACTGGGAATTGTGTTATTTGAGCGCTTGCCCAATGGTTTAAAACTGACACTGGCGGGCGAATTACTCTATGCCGATGTTATGAAATGGCAAAAAGAATTCCAGCAAACCCGGATTCGCTTTGATGAAATTCAGGGACTTACACGTGGGACCATCGAATTTGGTTTAATTTCTGCCTTAAATGATGGTTTTGTCATGCAGTCCGTGCAATATATGTATGAAAATTATCCCTGGATTAATTTTAATATCCGGGTCGCAGACAGTGAAATCGTAGCCAAAAAAGTGATTGAGGCAGATCTGGATTTTGGCCTGATCCTGAATCCGAAATCCCATCAACATATTGAAGTCCTCCATTTTCTGGAACTACCTTTAGGTTTTGTGATGGGTAAATCACATCCTCTTGCTCAAGCAGAAAAGATTTATTTTTCAGATACCTTGAATGACAACCATTTTATTCCGGCCGAACCCCTGATTATTCATGATTATGTACAGGCATTGTATAAACATCATCAATTTATACCTGTACGTAAAACGGAATCGAATGATATCCGTCTGATGAATACTCTCATTAAGGCAAATACCGGGATTGGAATTTTTAGTTATCTCGATGTTTTACCGTATATCGAGCGAGATGAAGTGGTCTTTAAACCTATCTCTGAAAAAGGGCTGCATCCGCTGACCATTGCCCTCTGTGTGGCGCCTAAACGCCAGGTTTCACGCGTTTCCCAGTTGATGATCAAACATATTATTGAACAAATGGAAGCCTTAAAAAGCAAGGTGCAGCAACTGTAGTATTTTCATACCTAAATAACAAAAACCGCGATAACTAAAATCGCGGCTTTTATTTAGGGTGTGTTGACACTTTTAGCTTAAAAAAATAGCGAAGTAGTAAAATCAAATCGCCAAACCCAATTTTACTATTCGCTATGCCTCGTACCATGCTGACAGATCAACACTGGCAAAAGTTGAAAGTTATTCTGCGTAATTTATCCATTCACCACAACTCAAATTTACGCAATTTTATTGAAGCTATTCTCTATAGAATTAGAACAGGCTGTCCGTGGCGAGATATTCCTTCTTGTTTTGGTCATTCAAACTCTATTTTCAAACGTTTTAATCGTTGGTCAAGCAGCAGTAAGTTACTTAGATTATTCAAATTACTAGCCTCATGCCCCGATATGGAGTGGATTTTTATTGATGGCTCTCATGTACGTGCTCATCAACATTCTGCCGGCATAGCGAATCAATCTATTTCTAAAAGTGTAGGAGGAAACTCCTCAAAAATACATTTGATTGTTGATGCACATGGCAATCCTATTGATTTCGTGATTACCGATGGAACCACACATGATGTTAAAGTTGCACCTGATTTAATATCAACATTAGATTTAAAAGAGACAAAAGTGGTATGTGCAGATAAAGGCTATGATTCAGAACCACTGCGTGAACAGATCAGGAAAACAGGGACTAAAGCGAATATACCAAAGAAAACAAATAGCCAATCGAACAATGACCATATGGACTGGTATTTATATAAAATCAGGCATTTAGTTGAAAATATGTTTTGTAGATTAAAGCAATTTAGAGGAATAGCTACTCGATATGACAAGCTCAAAAGAAATTATCAAAGTTCTGTTGCTTTAGCCTGTATATTTTTATCGCTACCTTTATAGGGTTAATTATGAACAGTAAATGTCAACAAACCCTAATATTAATGATGAAATTAACTGTTTTTAATCCAATGGATTACCCACAATATTGCTAATAATGCCTTTCATAATATGTGGGCCTTGCTCTTTCCGTAGGTCTGCATACCAGTCTTTGGTAATTTGCTCATCTTTCATATGCGTGACATCACAACGCTTACGTGCACGTAGCAGCAATTCATTGGCGCGTTCATTGCGTTTATTCTGATAACGTTTCAGGGCATCTTCCAGACCTAGCGTATTAATTTGTAAGGCACGTGCGAGATAGACCGCATCTTCCATTGCCTGGCAACCTCCCTGTCCGATATCCGGTGTGGTGCTATGTGCCGCATCCCCTAAAATTACCACACGGCCCTTATAGAACTGGGTAAAAGGCTCAATATCATGGATTTCGACACGATTGGTTTTCTGCTCATCAATGCTGTCAATTAAGCGCTGAACCTGTGGGCACCAGCCAGAAAAATACTGTTTTAACAGGGTCTTATATTCCGAACGCTGATTTTCCAGACCTGCGGGCAATGGCACATCAAAGAAGAAATAAAAGCGATGCTCTGCCACAGGCATCAGTGAAGCACGTTTGCCTTCACCGACAAACGTGGTCCACTGCTGTGCAGGCGCTAAATCTTCAGAGATCTCAACCAGTCCGTTCCAGTTCACATAACCGGCATAACGGCGTTCAACCTGTTTGCCCAATACATACTGACGCGTCATGGAATGGGTACCATCTGCGCCAATCAATAATGCTGCAGAGGCAGTGCTGCCATCCTGAAAACCGATTTCGACGTGTTGCCCCTTATCCTCAACAGACACCATTTTTTTACCGAGCTGAATATCCTGCCGGCCAAACGCATCCATTAACATATTTTGTAATTCAGCACGCGATACCGGATATGGACGTTGACCGACTTCTTCAATTAACGGCGCCAAACTAAACTGCGTCATGACCTCGCCATTCAAACCATCGATATAGGCTAAGTCATTCATCTGGCCACCTAACTTTGCTACCTGTTCAGTTAAGCCCAGATAGTTCAAACACTTCACCCCGTTTGACCACAAGGAAATTGCAGCACCGACAGGTAAAATCTGTTCTGCCTGCTCATAGATGGTGACCCGATGTCCGAACTTTTTTAGTGCAATTCCTGTGGTTAATCCGCCCATGCCTGCCCCAATAATTGCAATCTCCATCTATTCCTCCTGGCTATTTCATCTTCATTGCCAGCTAAAATGCTAAAAACGTGCCATCCTGAAAAAAATGCACTAAAAAAATAGCAAGAGTTGGCACACGCTGTGCTTTTAAATTCCTTCAATGTCCTGTTTTTATAAAGGCAGAAGACCTAAATTTGTATTTATAAAAGTGCATATTCATGTGACGTATACCAATGATGGAAATTTAAGATGGCGACCTTATTAGCTCCAATTTTTGATCTGCCTGCTCCAGTACAGCAGTTAACTAACCTTGCAGATGCCCGAATTGGCGCAGAAATTCTTGAATGTTCAGATGAGTTTTTTGCTGAAGCAAAACGCATGTTGCAATTTGAGGCACCGGTCTTTATCGAAGACAAGTTTGATGAGCATGGCAAATGGATGGATGGCTGGGAAACCCGTCGCAAGCGCCACACGGGCTATGATTGGGCCATCATTAAACTTGCTGTTGCAGGTCAAATACAGGCACTGGATATTGATACGACTTTTTTTAGCGGTAATTATCCGGCCTCTGCTGCTGTGCAAGCATGTTATGCGCCAGATGGAAATCTTGATCAGGCAGAATGGATCAGCATTATAGAAAATAATGTCTTGGGCCCCAGCCAGCATCATATTGTTCAGATTTCAGCAAAGCAGATATTTACCCATGTCCGTTTGAATATTTATCCTGACGGTGGGATTGCACGTTTTAAGGTCTATGGTCAGGTAAAAATCAATCTGCAAGATAGTGATCAAATGCTAGATGTTTTGGCACTAGAACATGGTGGCCGTGTCGTTGCCTATAGTGATGCGCATTTTGGACATCCACGCAATCTGATTAATCCGGGACGTGGCATTAACATGGGCGATGGCTGGGAAACCAAACGGCGTCGTGCTCCAGGATTTGACTGGTGCATTTTGGCTTTAGGCGCCAGTGCCCGAATCGAGAAAATTGAAATTGATACCGCCCATTTTAAGGGAAATTTCCCTGCAGAGGTTTCTATTCAAGCCATCTATGTTGAGGATTCAACCGATGAGCAACTCATTCCACAAAGCATGTTCTGGCCTTTTTTGTTAGCAGCCCAACCTATGCAAATGGATCATATTCATCATTACATCAATGAAATTTTACAACACGAAAAAATTTCCCATATTCGTGTCAACATGATTCCGGACGGTGGCATCAGCCGGATTCGTCTCTGGGGAAAATTGGCTTGAGTGATCAATGATATGTCTATGCAAAGTATAAAAATACAGCCTTTAAGCACTGAAAGTTTTCTGCCTTTTGGAGAAGTCATTGCCTGTCAGGGTAATCATTATTTTCATATCAATGAGCAGCAGACTGAGCGTTATCATGCCCTGGCTGAAGTAGAAAGTGACACCAAGGTCGGACTGAGTATTTTTAGAAATATGCAAGCTACGGCAATTCCTTTTCAAATCTCAATGCTGGAAAGGCATCCTCTAGGATCACAGGCTTTTATTCCGATGCACGGCCAGCAATTTTTAATCGTTGTAGCGCCTGAACTTGATTATACACAGCCCGATATTAGTCAGATTCAGGTATTTATCAGTGATGGTTCTCAAGGGATAAATTATCGTGCCGGAACCTGGCATCATCCATTATTGACCCTTGAAGCACCCAGCGAGTTTGTCGTAGTGGATCGTATAGGTAGCGGATCAAATTGTGATGTTCATCCTTTTCCTGAAAACATCCAGATCGTATTTTAAACGCATTAAAAAAAGCCCTTTTATCAGGGCTTTTAACTTATTTCTTCATCACTTTGCCTAGAAGTGATATTTCACTAAAGCACTGACATTATTTTCATCGGCATTTGGGATACCGAATTTGTTGTTCCAGATAGAATGTTCAATCCCCAGATATAAATTGGTGTCTGGAGAAATGTGTTTACCGACATTCCATTTCCATTGGGTGGTCCAGTTCATCTCGCTGTCATGAGTATCTTCTTCTGTAGACCAGTCCAAGAAGCCATCCACCAGAAATTCTTCAGTTCCCAGTTTAATTGGCACGCCATAGGTCAGTGTCAACTGGTAATCATCATCAATATTCTCATTATTCACGCGATAAAGGTTAATGCTGGCATAACGGAAATATGGAATATCCAGATCGAAACCTACGCCGTACAGGAAGTTATCAAAACCCTCTCCACCTTCCCAGGTCGTTGAGACCAGTACATCTTTAACCGGGCCAAAGGCAAGTTTCTGGCCTGATACTTCTCCCAAGCTTAAACGTGGTGAAAATTCAAAATAACTGGATTTAAAGTCATCTGCGCCGCGCATACGGTCAATGAAGAAGAAGACATCTGCATATTTTATTTTTGCCGTATATTCAAAGGTCGCAGTCGCCTGTTTCTCATCAACCACTTCATAGTTTTCCCCATAAAGTCCGGTGACACTGAAGTCTTGCCAGACCGGTTTTGCCTGTGCGGATGCCGCACCCAATACAAGTAATGTTGCAGCAGTAAGTTGAGTGAATTTCATAAATAAGGGTCCCCAGTGGAATGAAAAAATCACATTCTGAATTAAGCAAAAACAAAGCCAACATTTTTAATTTTTGATAAAAAAACAGTCCATTTGTCTGGACTGTTTTCATCTTGGTTTAAATATTCTAATGGGGAAGCTTTGCCACAATTTCTGTAGTCGCTGTACTTCTATTTTTAAATAGACGCAGATGATTGAACAACAGGTTGAGTAAAATGGCCATTAAGCAGGTGGAGCTAATGCCTGAATGAAACAAGGTTTGCACCCATTTTGGAAAGTTGGCATAAAAGGAATGATCAATAATGGGAATCATGCCGGCTGCAATAGCCGTCGCAACAATGATAAGATTTTTTTGCTCGTTATAATCAATTTTAGCCAAGGTACGAATCCCGCTTGCAGCGACTGTTCCAAAAAGTACCAGACCTGCACCACCTAATACCGGTACAGGAATGGCAGCAATCAAACGTCCCATAATTGGCAGTAAACCCAGCACTACTAAAATCATGCCACCCGCAGCGACCACAAATCGGCTTTTAATTCCGGTAATCGCCACCAAGCCGACATTTTGCGCAAAAGCACTTTGCATAAATGAACCAAAAACCGGTGCCATCGCACTCGATAACATATCGGCACGCAAGCCATTCGAGATACGATCCGCATCCACTTTGGTACCTACAATCTCACCCACTGCAATAATATCTGCTGTGGTTTCAGTCATAATGACTAGCGTAACAATAAGCATAGAAATAATGGCTGTGAGCTCAAAAGTCGGTAGTCCAAAGGCGAAGAAGCTAGGTACCTGAATCCATGTCCCAGTCGCAACTTTAGAGAAATCACCAAAACCGAATAAATAGGCCAGTACTGAACCTAAAACAATTGCTAGAAGAATAGACAAGCGACGGATAGCGGCCTGTCGGCTCAAATTCAGGCAAATTACTAAAGCCAAGGTCATCAATGCCAGACCAATATTCTCGACACTTCCCCATTCTGGTGCCTTGGGATTGCCGCCCATCATCCAGCGGACTGCCACCGGCAATAAAGACAAACCAATGATAGTAATGACGCAACCGGTCACGACTGGTGGAAAGAAACGGATAATTTTGGAGAAATAAGGCGCGAGGAAAAAACCGATCAATGAGGCGACAATGACCGCACCATAGACTGCTTGTAAGCCACCGCCTGTGGTTACAATCGCGACCATCGTCGCAACCCCGGCAAAAGAAACTCCTTGCACCAAAGGTAATTTCGCACCGATATATTTCACTCCCACGGTTTGCAAAATCGTGGCTAAACCACCGACAAATAGCGCCGCTGCAATCAATAATCCAATTTGATAAGCTTCTAGGCCGGCGGCCGTTCCCACGATTAAAGGTGGTGCAATAATTCCGCCATACATAGTCAGTACGTGTTGCAAACCGTAAGCTGCACTTTTTCCCGCACCTAAATATTCATGTTCAGGTGATATTGTTTTACTTTGTTCTGTCATTTTTCTCACCCTCAAAGTTAAAAGCTAAAATCAGCTTCCGCGATATGTGGAGTACGCGAATGGGCTGATCAGTAAAGGAATATGAAAATGCTGTGATACATCTTTTACATAAAAATGAATAACTGCTTTAGGAAAAAAAGTTTCTAAACCCGAATTTTCAAAATAGGCAGATGTAAAGAACTCAAGACTATAGGCACCCGCTTTAAACTCGGTCATGCCGAAATCACTGACGCGGCCGTCTGCATTGGTTTTTGCTTCCCTAATCAGGCGACCGTCTTCAGCAAAAAGTCGAATGACCACGTCTGTCGCAGGTTTTCCCAGATGTGTATCTAAAATATGCGTGCTAATCATGCATGAAGCTCCTGAGCCAGTCGTGACAAGGCAATTTCTGCCAGTTGATGATGGACAATACGTTTCTCAATCTCTGGGTCATTTAGCAAACGATAGTTCAGGGCTTGAAGGACGTCTTCACTGCTCAATCCAGCGGCTTTGATCAGAAAGATAAACCCATATTTTTTCTCATAGGCAAGATTGCCTTTAAGTAGAGCGAGCTGGGTATCTTTATCTGCTGTAATACCGGATTGTTCACGATGGGAAAAGTCTTTTTCTATTTCACTTAATTCAGCCTGTGCCTGTTTTTCACCTATACGGGGATGATTATCCAGTGCAGTTTTAATCTCATCCCAACTCCAGGTCGCCGCCTGTTGGTTCGCTGCATTCAAAATATCCTCAAGCGATGCATAAGGACGTTTTGCGGCAAGCTCGGTCGACCAGCTGGGTATTTGCACACAGTGCTTTAAAAAGATCATCGCATCTTCTGCTGATGCTTGATTAAATTCAACAAGTTGCACTATTCAATCGCCTGATTATATTGCTTGGTTATTTAAAACTGGTTTTGCAATAACAGTGCCAAAGCTGATGTGTTTGTTATTTTTATAAAGTACATGACTCAAAAAAGAGCATCTAAACTGATCTTTTCCAATATATTTTATGATTATGGCGCATGATGGTTATACCAGTGCTCGGCAATATCCCCACGGCGGCAAATCCACACTTTGTCATGATTTTGAATGTAGTCCAGAAACTTTTGTAGTGCTTTAAAACGTCCCGGCCGTCCTAAAATACGGCAGTGCATGCCAATCGACAGCATTTTTGGCGCAGTTTCACCTTCGGTATAGAGCACATCAAAAGCATCTTTGAGATATTGATAAAACTGTTCCCCGCTATTAAAACCGCCAGGTGAACTGAATTTCATGTCATTGCTATCCAGGCTATAAGGAATAATCAAATGCGAACGTGTTTCCCCTGCCTGATTGGTCAAGGTGCTCCAAAATGGCAAGTCATCCCCATAGTAATCAGCGTCATATTTGATTTGAGGAAAATCAGCCAGAAGTTGACGGGTATTCGGACTGTCCCGACCGGTATACCAGCCGATCGGTGCTTCACCAAACAGGCTTTCCAGAACGCTGACCGCCTGATCCATATATTGGCGTTCCATTTCAATCGGCATGTCCTGATAATGTAGCCAGCGCTGACCATGTGAAACGACATCATAATCGGCTGCTTTAATCGCCTCTACCACATAAGGATTACGTATTAAGGCCATGCCGACCCCAAAGATAGTCATCGGCAAACCACGTTTCTGGAACTCCTGATGAATCCGCCAGAAGCCTGCACGTGAACCATATTCGTACATCGAATCCATCGACATATGTTTATCTGGAAAGCTGGCAGCACCAATAATTTCAGATAAAAACTTTTCTGATCCTGTATCACCATGTTCAATGTGGTTTTCACCACCTTCTTCATAATTCAGTACAAACTGTACCGCGACACGCGCGCCGTTTGGCCATTGCACTTTTGGTGGTTCACCATGATAGCCAATCAGGTCACGCGAATAAGGTGCACTGCGAATGCTGTCAATAAGTTCTTGTCCGCGTAAGTAGCTAGTCGTCATATCAATTCCTTGTCGATTCTGAGTAAATGATCAATTTTCTATACGCGTGATAAGCAATTTATGCGCCAAACTAGAGCATTGAAACTGAGAGCACGCTTTTTAAAAAAATATTTTCAGCGAAATTTAAGCTTAGAAATATCCCATCTCAATATTTGCGTGGTTGAATATAAAAAACCTAGAAAGATGCTTATTTGTTTTCAATCGCCGGTCAGTGTTCTGATTTACGCAATCCTATGTCCTATTAATTGAAATTTCATAGAACACCTTGCTGTTTTATAGTCCAGCTAAAGGTCATGACACAGAACCCATTATGAATACAAATATCGCCGCTTTTAGTCCCGACTTACCAGTCCATATGACATTCGAGGAACATGACTGGCATCTTTTGGCTCAGTACTGGTATCCGATTGCACTTGCGCGTGATATTACAGATCAGCCAACAAGTAGCATGCTGCTTGATATGCCTCTGGTGATTTATAAAATGAACGATGAACTGGTGGTGGCGAAAGATGCATGTCCGCATCGCGGTGTACCTTTAAGCTTGGGAAAAAATGACGGCCAAGGCGTGGTGTGTCGTTATCACGGTTTACGCTTTGGCAATGAAGGTAAATGCAACCGTATTCCTGCACATCCTCAGCATAAAATATCGGAACGTTTCCATTTGAAAACTTATGCTGCGGTAGAAAAGTATGGTTTGATCTGGTGTTCATTAAGCGCTACAAAAGATGCAGAACCTCATATTCCTAACATGCCTTTTTGGGATGATGCTGAGTATCAGCAACTGGTCTGCCCTCAGATAGACATTCAATGTTTTGCAGGAAGACAGCTCGAAGGTTTTATTGATGTGGCTCATTTTGCCTGGGTGCATCCAGACACTTTTGGCGATCCGGAGGATGTAGAAGTTCCTGATTACAGTACGACAGAAACGGAGGTCGGTTTTAATGCAGATTATATCAGCAGTGTGGGACGTTATCCGATCGGAATCGAGCAGCGTGGCCAGGAAGATTTTAAATGGTTACGTCATTTTGAAGTGAGCCTACCCTTTACTGCAACACTTACGATTCATTTTCCAAATCATGCCAAGCAGGTCATCATGAATGCGGCTTCACCCATGACTGCGCGTTCAACACGACTTTTTGCACCTATTTGCCGCAATTATGATAAAGATTTACCGGTTGAAGATGTCTATGCCTTTAATATGAAAATTTTCGAGGAAGATCGTGTGATTGTAGAAAATCAGAAACCTGAATATTTACCTCTGGACTTATCTTTAGAAGCGCATTTTCCGGCAGATCGAAGCTCGAGTATGTACCGAAAATTACTACGTAAACGGGGATTTAGTCCTTTATTTGCTGCTTAAAATTTTATTCAAAAGAAAGATTCATAATAAATAACCAAGGTTAGAGCTCCTCTGATATTTAAAAATCAATTGGGTTATATATTGATTTCTATGAGGATACATCTTGTTATATAGCCTCATAAGCCTTGTATTCTGGTGAAGATAAGGCCTTTTAGAACGATAAAGAACTTTAAGAAGATAAAATTAGTTTTTTATTAAAATAGGTATATAATAAATAAAATCACTTTACTTTACTATTTTAATAAAATTATGGATCAATATTGCACACTGCAGATTTATCAGGAAGATGAATGGCTGGATTGCGCTATTGTTGAGATTGTCGGTCAACAACAAACTGGATGGCAAGCAGCCACGCGCACATCATATCTGTTTGAATATGCTATTTCTTATATGAACCTAAGCGATGGGCATGCGCTAGCCTATCATTTACCGGTAAATGTGCAAAATACATTGCAATCTACCTGGCCGGCCTTCCTGATGGATTTGTTACCTCAAGGTTATGGTCGTAAAGAATTACTCCGTCAGCTTAATTTTTCTGAAAATACTCAGGAACAAGCAGACTGGGCGCTTTTAAAAGCGGGTGCAGGCAATCCGATTGGTAATTTACGGATTAAAGAGGCTTATGAATGGCTACAGGGGCAGTTCCCTGTTCAGCAGAATCATGGCTTTAGTCTGGACCAAGTCGTAGAACGTCAAGAAAAATTTATTGAATCCTTGGCCTCTTATGGACTTTTTATTGCCGGTTCTTCTGGTATTCAGGGCGAGTGGCCAAAATTACTACTGACCCAAGGTCACGATGACCTGTTCTATCTGGATCACACGCTGACAGATGATCAGGTCAAACAGCATTGGCTGGTGAAATTCAGTCGTGGCAGTGATCAGAATCTAGATAAAATTTTGATGCACGAAGCCTTATATATGAAAATTGCCCAATACCTGGGACTTCGTGTTCATCAGGAACTGGAGCTGCATGGTAAGACTTTATTTATTCCCCGATTTGACCGTAAAGTCAGCGATGGGAAGGTTGAAAGAATTGCCCAGGAAAGTATTGCTTCTCTGGGAGGAAAAGCCGGTTTTGGGGTAAGAATGACCCATAACCAGATCTGTAGCCTGTTGATGCAATGCTGTACTGAACCAAAACAGGAAATCTTTGAATATTTGAAGCGTGATCTTGCCAATGTCGCTTTAGGCAATAAGGACAATCATACCCGTAATACAGCGATTCAACGTTTCAATAATGGAATCATTCGACTAACCCCATTATTTGATTTTGCGCCGATGTGGCTACATCCAGATGGTATTGCCCGAACTACGCGTTGGGAGCGAGATGATCATGGTGGTATGCCAATTTGGCATTCAGTCATTGAACAGATCGCCGAAAGCACGATGATTGATCCAAAAGAAATCAAAGCGGTGTTAATCGAACAATTACCACTTTATCAGGGATTACTCGAGCACATGCAGTATCTGCAATTGGCACCTGAAATTCTGGAAAATAGCCAGTATCGAATTGATAATATTTGCCAACAATTGGAGGAGCTGAATTATGGATAAACGCTTCAAGCCACTGACTCCGATTCAACAGATGCAAAAGAGATTGTCTGTACTTGAAACCGTCAGTAACAATCCTGACTGGCCTTTTCATCAGGTTGCTCGCTTCATTCGTACCGAGTTGCACCTCACACTCAACGATATGGCTAAAATTACCAAGATTGCTCCCCAGACTCTACAGAAAATGGAACAACCTGAAGGCAATCCAACACTCAAGTCTATGCAGAAATTACTGGATGCTTTTGGTTTAAAGTTAGAAATCAGGGTTAAATCCTGATGATAATCTGATGCTTTAATTGATATTTAGGGGAATTTTAGAGAAGAAGAATGACTTAACAACTGAAAATATGCCCTCCTCCAATCTGTTTATTGAGTCCTTGCTCCATCGCAGGAATCCCGGTTTAAATTAAACACGGGATTCACTGGAGGCTGATATTTTCTCATCAGTTTTTTAATGAATAAGTTTACTTTTTAAACATCATTATGAAGAAATATCAACACAGAGATATTTCATTTCAAGGTATTCATCCATACCGAATTTAGACCCTTCACGGCCTAACCCTGATTGCTTGACTCCACCAAATGGCGCAACCTCATTAGAGATAGCTCCGGTATTGATTCCCACCATACCGTATTCTAAGGCTTCACCTACACGCCACTGACGTGCTGTACTTTGGGTAAATACATAGGTAGCCAGACCGAATTCTGTATCGTTCGCCATCTGAATTGCTTCTTCTTCAGTCTTGAAACGGAATAACGGCGCCAACGGTCCAAAAGTTTCTTCTTTTGCCACACGCATCTGCTGAGTAACTTCAGTCAGAAGCGTTGGCTCGAAGAATGTACCGCCCAGATTTGAGCGCTGTCCACCGGTTTTCACCTGTGCACCTTTGCTCACTGCGTCGGCAATATGTGACTGCACTTTTTCGATCGCAGCCTCATCAATTAATGGACCTTGGGTAGAAGCTTCATCACGGCCATCACCGACTTTTAGTTTGGCAACGGCAGCCACCAGTTTTTCTACCAGCGCATCATAAATGCCATCTTGTACATAAATCCGGTTCGCGCAAACACAAGTCTGTCCACTATTACGGAATTTACTGGCCATGATGCCCTGTACCGCCTGTTCGAGATTGGCATCATCAAAGACCAGAACTGGCGCATTGCCACCAAGTTCTAAGGAGAGTTTTTTGATGGTCGGCGCACATTGCTGCATCAGGATACGACCGACTTGAGTTGAGCCGGTAAAGCTTAACTTTTTCACGGTTTCGCTTTCACATAAGACCTGACCCACTGCAACCGCATCACCACTGACATGCAGCAATACATCTTGTGGCAAACCTGCGCGCAAGGCCAAAACTTCAAGCGCATAGGCGGTTAAAGGTGTTTGTTCAGCCGGTTTAACCAGCATGGAACAGCCAGCAGCCAGAGCTGGCGCGGCTTTACGGGTAATCATCGCCGCCGGGAAATTCCATGGCGTGATCGCAGCTGTTACCCCAATCGCCTGTTTGATAACCAATAAACGTTGATGGGCAAGCGTTGGTGTCAACACGTCACCATCAATACGGCGCGCCTGCTCGGCAAACCAGCGGATAAAGGAAGCGGCATAACCAATTTCACCACGCGCCTCAGCCAGTGGCTTGCCCTGTTCAGCAGTCAGGATCTGAGCCAAGGACTCTTTATTTTCCTGCATCAGATCGAACCAGGCCCAAAGCACATCCGCACGTTCAAGAGCTGTCTTGGCTTTCCAGGCTTTCTGGGCTTGCTGAGAACGAACAATCAGCTGTTCTACAGACGCCCGGTCATGGGATTTTACCCAGGCCAAAGTGGCTTGGGTTGCTGCATCGTTGACTTCAATATATTCACCCGTGGCAGGCTGATCGAAGCTGATATCAGGATGCTGTAATAAATCTCTATATTGCGCTTGAAGCATGATCATTACTCTTTCATTAGGCTGCGACAGACAGTGCAAACCCTTGTTTCAAGATAGCCAATCCCGCACGGAACTGTTCTGCCGGAATTGTGAGCGGGTATAGGAAACGGATTACATTACCATAACGACCGCAGGTCAGGATTAACAGACCATTTTGCATGGCATGGTTTTGTACAGCTTTTGCCTGTTCCGCGGTTTCAAGCTCAACTGCCACCATTGAACCCAGTGCGCGAATATCTTTGACCATGCTAGATGACATTTTCAGTTCATGTAAAACATCAACCAGTTCTGCGCCTAGATCATTCGCTCTTTCACAAAGCCCTTCTTCTTCAATGATATCCAGTACCGCATGGGCAGCAGCAACAGCAACCGGGTTACCTGCATAAGTACCGCCCAATCCACCTGGATTTGGTGCATCCATGACTTCAGCACGACCCACAACGCCTGAGATCGGGAAACCGCCGCCCAGACTCTTTGCCATCGTAATCAGATCTGGCTTGGTTTCATAATAATCCATCGCAAACAGTTTACCTGTACGCGCAAAACCAGACTGTACTTCATCAGCAATCAGTAAAATGCCGTTTTGATCGCATAGGACACGCAAGCGTTTCAGGAATTCTGCAGGCACCACATTAAATCCGCCTTCGCCTTGTACAGGCTCAAGCACAATTGCTGCTACGTCATGCGCAGCAATATCTTCTGCGAAAATGTCTTCAATGCTTTGAATTGCATCATCAACACTAATGCCTTTGGATTCCACCGGGTAACGGGCATGGAAAACACCACCAGGCATCACCCCAAAGTCGCGTTTATAAGGTGCAGTTTTACCGGTCATGGCCATCGTCATGAATGAACGGCCATGAAAACCATTACCAAAAGTCACAATGCCATGACGGCCAGTATGGGCACGGGCAATTTTAACTGCATTTTCGACAGCTTCAGCACCAGTCGAAAAGAATGAGGTTTTTGCAGCACCTTGGATGGGAGCGCGTGCATTGATACGTTCTGCCAGAGCAACGTAACTCTCGTATGGTACAACCTGATAAGCCGTATGGGTAAATTTGGTTAATTGTTCAGTGACCGCAGCAATAATTTTAGGGTGACGATGGCCAGTATTCAGTACGGCGATCCCGCCCGCAAAGTCGATATATTGATTGCCTTCTGCATCCCAAATGGTCGAGTTTTCTGCTTTCTCTGCGTACCATTGACACATGACCCCAACACCACGTGGTGTTGCCTGCTGTTTACGTGCATTCAGTGCTGAGTGTTTACTGTCCATTTTGTATCCTCATTCTTGATTCATACGTTGTAAATTTTGCTATCCGGATCTTGGGATAGAAATTTGCCAAAGACTGGCTGATATGGTTCATTTTGCGCTTTTATACGTATGAGACGAGAGCCACTTTGCAGCAGATCGAAGGAGCCAATTGGTCTAGTTGAAATTAGTAAAAGAGTCAAAATATAAAATTATTTTATTTATAAACAAGTATTTATGTTTTTAATAAAAATTGGCTCCTTTTTAAATAAAGAAGCCAATTTAAAAATCCATTGCAAAAATTTAGGATAGGTCATCATGGATTAAATCCATTCATTTTTATGGATTAATCCATCTTGCAAAAACTTCGCTTAACCCGGATAGATCCCTCGTTCCTGACGTGCCATTAAAATACGTTCACAAGCCAGAATATAAGCGGCTGTACGCAAAGAACATCCGGCCTGAACTGCTTTTTGCCATACATCCTGTACCGCATTTTTCATGCTGGCATCCATACGCTGGTTAATCTCTTCCTCAGTCCAGAAGTAGCTGGCCAAATCCTGAACCCATTCAAAATAGCTGACCGTCACGCCACCCGCATTGCAGATCACGTCTGGCACCACGGTAATATGACGCTCACTCAGAATTTCATCCGCTTCAGTCAAAGTGGGACCATTGGCACCTTCCAGAATCATTTTGGCCTGAATATTTTGCGCGACCTGAGTATTAATCACACCTTCCAGCGCTGCCGGAATAAAGACTTCGGCAGGAATGGTCCAGAAAGCTGATGCAGAAATTTCATCGCTGGCAGAAAATCCCTGAATTTTATGGTGGGTATTTGAGTATTCAAGCAGCTTTCTAATATCAATCCCCTGTTCCTGATACAGGGTGGCAGAATGGTCCTGAACACAGATCACTTTGCTGCCATTTTCCTGGAAAAGCAGCGCAGCTTCACTGCCGACATTACCGAAACCCTGTACACAGACCCGGGCATCTTTTAAATCCATACCGATTTGCTGGGCAACTTCACGACCGCTAATAAACACACCACGGCCTGTGGCTTTACTGCGGCCTAAAGACCCCCCTAAATGAACCGGCTTTCCGGTCACTACACCAGTAATCGTAGAACCCGCATTCATGGAAAACGTATCCATCATCCAGGCCATGATTTGCGGATTGGTTCCAACATCCGGCGCCGGAATATCTTTTTGCGGTCCAATAATTAAATTGATTTCTGCCGTATAACGTCGGGTCAAGCGTTCCAGTTCGCGCTTGGAAAGCTGGCTCGGATCAACTCGCACACCGCCTTTGGCACCGCCAAAAGGTAAATTTAGAGCAGCACATTTGATCGTCATCCAGGCCGACAGAGCCATCACCTCATCTAAATTGACATCTGGATGAAAACGCACGCCGCCTTTGCCCGGACCGCGGGTTAAATTGTGCTGAACACGATAGCCTTCAAAATGCTGAACCGTACCATCATCCATAATGACCGGAACATCGACAATCAAACTGCGCTTTGGGCGTCGCAGCATGTCCAGTCGTTCACTCAGCTCACCCAGATAAGGCGCTACTTTATCCAGTTGCTTAAGATAATTGTTCCAGGCCGTTGTACCTTGCTCGGTGTAGGTCAATCCTTTCATCATCATGTTCATTCTATGATCCTTTTGTTATATGCAGTCGTATGTCCTGGCGGCTGCAACACATCTCTATTCGGCTGTTATGGCAATCATTGCTTGATTCAGGTCTTAGTTCAGCGAGCTCCAAACAAAATCAGTGTCTAGATTTTCCGCTTTAGTTTTAATCGGTATCTGTGTATATTGCCTGCCCGCCTGTATGCTCGCATTCAAGCCGCAGGTACATGATCAAAACGCATACAAGACACTTTACAATGACTGCCTGATCAGACTATTTTGCACCTAGCAATACCGCTCTCACGAGAGCCATTTCAAATTTGTAGGAGAGAGCCAATTGCGTAGCTTGCTTGGAGATTATTTACTGCAGCGATTGCAGCAAGATGTCACAGGAACATTACAGATGCGCCTGTTCCGCTGCTTGCGTAACGCGATTATTGATAGCGTATTGGCTCCCAAAACCCGCTTGCCTGCATCGCGTGATCTGGCTAAAGAGATTCAGGTATCACGTAATACGGTGTTAAATGCCTATGAACAATTACAGGCACAGGGTTATGTTGATGCCCGTACCGGTCAAGGTACCTGGGTGGTAGAGAAATTACCCGAATCCTTTTTGGTGAAGGCAGAACAGAATTCTCCTGCCGTTGCAGAAAAAAAAGCACAGCAAAATTATAATCTGTCGCAACGCGGTTCTTACTTGCTCGGCTATTCCGCGGCTTCGCCTTATCAATGGGGAGCCTTTGTACCGGGCGCACCCGATGTAACCGAATTTCCGCATCATATTTTCAGCAAAATCCAAACGCGTTTGAGCCGTGAACCTCAAGTTAACAACCTGATTTACAGCAATGCCGGTGGCTCCCTAGAACTGCGTCAGGAGCTGGCAGAATATCTGAAAATTGCCCGTTCAGTGCAGTGCGATGCTGATCAGATCATTATTACCGAAGGCACCCATCAGGCGATTGATTTGGTCTCGCGTACTTTAAGCGACATAGGCGATGAGGTCTGGATCGAAGATCCAGCCTATTGGGGCGCGCGTAATATTTTACGAATTAATGGCGTCAATCTACGTTCCTTACCGGTGGATCAGGAAGGGATTATTCCCGATCTGCATCCCAAGAAACCACCTAAACTGATTTTTGTGACGCCGTCGCATCAGTATCCTTTGGGCTCACATTTAAGTTTAGAACGGCGCAAACAGTTAATTGCACTGGCACGCCAGCACAATAGCTGGATTGTTGAAGATGATTATGACAGCGAGTTCAGGTTCTCGGGCCAGCCCTATCCTTCTTTACAAGGTTTAGAGCCGGATTCTCCGGTGATTTATATGGGGACGTTCAGTAAGACGATTTATCCGGCCCTGCGTATTGGCTATTTAGTGGTACCAAAACAGCTCTTTTCTTCATTGCGAATTGTAGCTTCGGAACTTTATCGTGGTGGTCACTTAATCGATCAGCAAACACTGGCTGAATTTATCCGTGAAGGACATTATGAAGCGCATATCCGACGGATGCGTTTATTGTATGGCAAACGCCACGCTTTTTTAATTGACCTGATTCGCCGACATTTAGGTGAAGATTTTCTGCATGAATACAATACCGCCGCCGGTTTGCATCTGATTTTAAAATTGCCGAGCAGCAGTGATGATGTCTTGATTGCATCCAAAGCGCTTGAACTGGAAATCAAGGTCAGAGCCTTATCGCAATACTATACCAAACATTATTCCACCCGGCAGAAAGGATTATTACTGGGCTTTGCCTGTGTGAGTGAACAGGAAATTCTGGTGGCTTTCGGGATATTGTTAAAGTGCTTGCGTGAGCATGGAATTCGCACTTTAACTTAGTAAAAACTCAGGGATCAATACAATTATATTTTTAAAATCAAAAAGCTTTTAATTTATTTTTAAAGGGAACGTAAACCTGCTTTTAGCCTGATATTTTAGGTAGGCTTTATTTTTCTGTAAATATTGCCTGCTTATATTTTTTATCTCTTAAGCCAATTGGCTCCTTTGAATTGCTCAAAAATGGCTCTCGTCACTTTACAACAAAAAAGAGAAATTAACCGCATACATGAACAGCATGTAACCGTACTTTAATCAAAGTGTGATCCTGTCTATAGGGCTACAAGGATTCATTTTATTAAGATTAACTTAATATTGGTCAAGCACTGATGAATTCGGTTACAGTTTCAAAGGATAAGATAGCGTAAGCCAAATAAGGAATTTTATTGCCGCTACGCTATTGATATTAAGGGAAATTATATGGCAGAACATCAACATTTCTCCAATTCCGAATCATCAAACGGCTTAAAAAACGGACTTAAATCACGCCATCTCACCATGATTTCAATTGCCGGTGTCATTGGTGGAGCACTCTTTGTCGGCTCCGGTAATGTCATCTATTCTGCAGGGCCGGCTGCACTCATTGCCTATACTCTAGGTGGAATATTAGTTTTACTCATCATGCGTATGCTGGGAGAAATGGCGGTACTGAATCCCGACAGTGGTTCATTTTCAACCTATGCGGATCGTGGAATCGGGCGCTGGGCTGGATTTTCTATCGGCTGGTTATACTGGTCTTTCTGGACGTTGCTCATGGGCTGGGAAGCCTTTGTTGCCGGGAAAATCCTAAATAGCTGGTTTCCATTTATCCCGATCTGGGGCTATATGCTTCTGGTCACTGTAGCACTGGTCTGGATTAATCTCCGTGACGTAAAAAACTTTGGTGAATTCGAGTTCTGGTTTGCCCTGATCAAAGTTATTGCCATTGTAATGTTTCTGGTGTTTGGTAGTTTGGCCGTGATGCACCTGTGGCCTTGGGGCGATGCCTCTATGCTCGGTGGTACAACTCATCTAACCGCTCAAGGCTTTATGCCCAATGGGTTTTCATCGGTGATCACGGCCTTATTGGGTGTAATGTTTGCTTATATGGGAGCAGAGATTGTCACCGTAGCAGCAGCTGAAACCAAAGATCCAGCCAAGGAAATTCGTAAGGCCGCTAATTCAATTGTATGGCGTATCATTTTATTCTATGTCGGTTCAATGTTGATTACGGTTTGCCTGATTCCACACAATAATCCTTTATTGAAAGATCCGACCTGGGGTACGTATAGCGTAGCGCTTACTGCACTCGGTATTCCAGAAGCACGCCATATTGTTAATTTTGTCGTGCTCACCTCGGTATGTAGCTGCTTTAACTCCGCACTTTATACCTGTTCACGCATGGTCTATTCCCTCTCGAAACGTGGAGATGCACCAAAGAGTTTCGGTTTAACCAACCGCAATAACAGCCCATGGGTAGGTGTCATCTTTTCAAGCCTATTTTCTTTCGTGGCGATTTATCTGACTGCCACCGAAAGTATGAATATTTATGATGTCTTGATGTTAGCGACTGGTACCGTATCTTTATATGTCTATCTTGCTATTGCCATTTCTCAGCTTAAGTTACGTAAAAAACTGGAAGCTGAAGGACAAAATATTCCATTCAAGATGTGGTTATTCCCATGGCTCACTTATCTGGTCATTATCTTTATTGTCGGCGCTTTAATTACCATGATTATTGAAGGAACCTATTTTAAAGAAGTGGTTTATACTAGTGTGCTTGCATTATTTATTGTGGGCTTAGGCATCTGTGCACAAAAGTTTAACTGGGGTAAAGCCTCAGCCAAAAAGGAAAAGGCAGCACAGGCCAGAATTAATTTAAGTGATAATCTTTAATTTATTTCTAGGGTGTGTTGACACTTTTAGCTTAAAAAAATAGCGAAGTAGTAAAATCAAATCGCCAAACCCAATTTTACTATTCGCTATGCCTCGTACCATGCTGACAGATCAACACTGGCAAAAGTTGAAAGTTATTCTGCGTAATTTATCCATTCACCACAACTCAAATTTACGCAATTTTATTGAAGCTATTCTCTATAGAATTAGAACAGGCTGTCCGTGGCGAGATATTCCTTGTTGTTTTGGTCATTCAAACTCTATTTTCAAACGTTTTAATCGTTGGTCAAGCAGCGGTAAGTTACTTAGATTATTCAAATTACTAGCCTCATGCCCCGATATGGAGTGGATTTTTATTGATGGCTCTCATGTACGTGCTCATCAACATTCTGCCGGTATAGCGAATCAATCTATTTCTAAAAGTGTAGGAGGAAACTCCTCAAAAATACATTTGATTGTTGATGCACATGGCAATCCTATTGATTTCATGATTACCGATGGAACCACACATGATGTTAAAGTTGCACCTGATTTAATATCAACATTAGATTTAAAAGAGACAAAAGTGGTATGTGCAGATAAAGGCTATGATTCAGAACCACTGCGTGAACAGATCAGGAAAACAGGGACTAAAGCGAATATACCAAAGAAAACAAATAGCCAATCGAACAATGATCATATGGACTGGTATTTATATAAAATCAGGCATTTAGTTGAAAATATGTTTTGTAGATTAAAGCAATTTAGAGGAATAGCTACTCGATATGACAAGCTCAAAAGAAATTATCAAAGTTCTGTTGCTTTAGCCTGTATATTTTTATGGCTACCTTTATAGGGTTAATTATGAACAGTAAATGTCAACAGACCCTATAGAAATTTTTTAAACACATCAGAATGAATAAATGGAGAGTTAAAAAACTCTCCATTTATTTTATATACAAGCCCAGTAAAAAAGGCCTATGTATGTCTAGATTTTAAATCTCCGTTGATGCCTTACTTTCCCTAATCAAATTTCACCTTTCAAGACCACCTCAGCTATCAAAGTGTAGCCAGAAGCTGTTTCATCAGCTTTTTCTGTTCTGGTTGCTCAACCTGATCCGTTTCAACGAATAATTGATAAATCTCGAATACATTCTGTTATGAAATGTTGAGTCCAGCCTCATTTTGCCTAAAAGCTTCTAATATATTTTTTCTTATATGGCCACAATCATTGGAATTGGAAAAGATATGAATCATTATCCTGAAACCCCAGCTTCAACTGAAACACAAGACCATCAACCGGGTGTGCAAACCAAAATGGACCCTGCACCGGAAATTATTAAACCGCATTATAAAGGCAGTGAAAAATTAAAAGGCAAAGTTGCCTTGATTACTGGTGGTGATAGCGGAATTGGCCGTTCTGTATCGGTCTTATTTGCCCGCGAAGGTGCAGATATCGCCATTTGCTATTTGGATGAAGATCAGGATGCACGGGACACCAAAAAAATGGTGGAAGATGAAGGCCGCCGTTGTCTGCTGATTCAATGTGATTTACAAGATCAAGATGAAATCAAGAAAATGGTGGAGCAGACCCTTCAGGAATTTAAAACGATTAATATTCTGGTCAATAATGCCGGGGTTCAATACCCGAAAGAAAGTATTACCGATATCTCGCCCGAGCAATTACTTAAAACATTTAATGTTAATATTCTGTCGATGTTCCACCTGACTCAGGCGGTGATTCCGCATATGCAAGCAGGTGACAGCATTATCAATACCACCAGTATTACCAGTTATCACGGACATGATCAGCTGATTGACTATGCCAGCACGAAAGGTGCCATCACTACATTTACCCGAAGCCTTTCCACCAATTTATTGAAAAATAAAACCGGCATTCGTGTCAATGGTGTCGCGCCAGGGCCAATCTGGACACCATTAATTCCGAGCAGTTTTGATGAAGAACAGCTTAAAGATTTTGGTAAAAGTACCCCAATGGGCCGCATGGGCCAGCCAAGTGAAGTAGCACCGGCGTATTTATTTCTGGCCAGTGAAGAAGCCAGCTATATTTCAGGTCAGGTGATTCATGTGAATGGCGGCAGTATTATTAACGGCTAATCTGGCACAGAAGATAGCGGTTCTGGCTGACCGTTATCTTCATCTATTTAATCTTTAGATTTTCATATTTTAAAAAATTAGGTTTTTATAAAATGATTCCAACAAATACTTACCCTTGTAAAAATAAGCTCTTGTTATAGTAATTTCAGCCAAACCTGATGAGGATATTAAGATGCCTAGAGGTGAAAAATCAGCCTATACCGATAAACAGAAACGGCAGGCCCAACATATTGAAGAAAGCGAAAAAGCGCGTGGGCATTCTGAAGAAGAAGCCGAACGTATCGCTTGGTCGACGGTCAATAAACAAGACGGTGGCGGCAAGAAAAAGAAAACGTCCCCCTAAATAGAATTCATGTCGATGAAAGTATGGGACAGATACAAAGACCCTCTTTAATTAAATTATAGAGGGTCTTTTACCATCAGCTTTAAGTAATATTTTCGATACGCTGCTGAGTCCATGCTGGCCAGAGCTTTTCCAGTGTTTGTTCAAATTTTGCATTTTCGGTTCGCCATTGTGGATTTTTGTCCTTATCAATAATCAGCGCACGAACCCCTTCAATAAAATCGCCCTGCTCTAACCAGACATCCTGCAAGTCCCGTTCTAGCTGCATACATTTTTCCAGCGACAAATTCTGTCCGGCTTGCTGTAACTTCAGGCTGGTCTGTTTTGCCATCACCGGACGCTGCTGCAAAATGGTCAGCATTTTATTGGCCCATTCCTGATTAGTTGCACTACTTGCATGAGCAAGGCTCTGTTCAATCTCCTCCAGGTGTTGATAGCCAAAATGCTGATTAATCAGATCTGCACGTTTTTGCAGCTCGCTTTCTACCGGATGCGTAATATAGGAACTAATGATCTTTTGAATCTCAATCGGGTTTAATACCGGTGCTGCAATCAATGCTGCTTCTAATTCAGCAAAACGCTCACTCGGCACATGATAATCCACCAGATCCAGATACAGCGCATCACTGCTACTGATTTGCTCACCAGTCAATGCCATATAGACACCGACTTCATCCAGTCGGGACAGAAAATGGGTAGCACCGACATCGGGGAAAAAACCAATCGCAGTTTCTGGCATGGCAAAACGTGATTTTTCACTCGTAACTTTGATATGACAGGCTTGAGCCAATCCAAAGCCTCCGCCCAGTACATAGCCATCCATCATCACGATCACGGCCTTTGGAAAATTACGCAAGGTGCTCAGCACCTTATATTCAGTGGCAAAAAAATCCTGATATTGGGTATTGCCGGCCTGATAGCTGTCATACAGATAGCGGATATCTCCTCCGGCACAGAACGCCTTGGGACTGTTGGAATTGATCAGAACCGCTTGTACCTGTGGTTCATGCAGCCACTGATCGAGTTGCGCCTGAATGCCTTGGATCATTGGCAGGGTTAAGGCATTTAAATGGCTGGTGCGGTCCAGGCTGATAATGCCCAGACTTCCTGCGACCCGTATCGCTAAATTATTTTCATCACTCATTTTATTTTCCTATTTTTGTTTTATTGATGGGTAAATTTGGCTGGGCGTTTTTCTACAAAGGCCTGCATGCCTTCTTTTTGATCGGAACCGGCAAAAATCGAATGGAAAACCCGGCGTTCAAAGCGCAGGCCTTCAGCCAGGCTCACTTCAAAGGCCCGATTAATTGATTCTTTAATCATCATCACGGCAGTAAGCGACTTTTCAGCAATTTTCTCGGCAGCTTGCAGGGTTTGTTCCAGCAATTCTTCCTTGGCAAAAACCCGAGCCACCAAACCACTTTGTTCCGCTTCCTGCGCCCCCATCTGCCGTGCAGTCAGGCACATTTCCATGGCTTTGGCCTTACCAATCGCCAAGGTTAAACGCTGGGTCCCGCCAATGCCGGGCAACACGCCTAAGGTAACTTCAGGCAAACCAAATTTTGCATTATCAGCGCAGTAAATAAAGTCGCACATCAATGCCAGCTCGCAACCACCACCCAAGGCATAGCCGCTCACTGCGGCAATTAAAGGTTTACGGCGCTGCGCAATCCGGTCGGCCAGACTAAAAAAATCGTCCAGATAAATTTGCGGAAAATTCAGATCTGCCATTTCTTTAATATCGGCACCAGCAGCAAAAGCTTTTTCCGAACCGGTAATCACGATACAACCAATTTCGGGGTCTTTTTCCAGCTGATCAAGAGCCTGATTGACCTCGACAATCAGCTGGTTATTCAGTGCATTTAACGCCTGAGGACGGTTTAAGGTAATCAGTCCAACACCGTTACGTTGTTCGAATAAAATGGTTTGCCATTGCATGATAAAAATCCTTTTTAATTCCTTATAAACTGCGTGCAATCACCAGACGCTGAATATCGCTAGTGCCTTCATAGATCTGACAAATCCGCGCATCCCGATAGATGCGTTCAATCGGAAAATCTTTCAGATAGCCATAGCCACCAAAAATCTGCAGCGCCTTGGAACACACGCGTTCGGCCATTTCCGAAGCAAATAGTTTGGCCATGGAGGCTTCAGTCAAACAGCTTTCGCCAGCTTCCTTTTTACGTGCAGCAAAATGAACCAGTTGGCGTGCTGCTTCAATTTCAGTCGCCATACTGGCCAGCCTGAAGGAAATTGCCTGCTGTTCAAAAATCGGTTTGCCAAAGGCCACGCGGTCATGCGCATAGGCCGTTGCTTCTTCTAAAGCGGCACGTGCCAGGCCTACCGCCTGTGCCGCAATGCCGATCCGACCACCTTCCAGATTGGCCAAGGCAATTTTTAAACCTTCACCTTCGGCACCGAGTCTTAAACTTTCATGAATGCGGACATCGGTTAAGGCAATCTGACAGGTATCCGAAGCATGCAGACCAAGTTTTTCTTCGACCCGAATCACTTCATAACCGGGCGTGTCGCGCGGCACTAAAAATGCACTCATGCCTTTTTTCCCCGCGCCTGGATCAGTCACGGCAAACACAATAATCATCCCGGCATTGTGGCCAGAAGTAATAAACTGTTTGGCGCCATTGATGATGTAATGATCGCCGTCCTTGACCGCCCGGGTTTTAATCGCGGCAGCATCCGATCCGGTATGTGGTTCGGTTAAGGCAAAGGCACCAATCATTTCACCTTGGGCCAAAGGCTTTAGAAATTGCTGCTTTTGCTGTTCCGTGCCGAACTTGAAAATCGGCACACAACCCACCGAGTTATGTACGCTCATAATCGCGGATGTTGCACCATCGGCCGCAGCGACTTCTTCCAAGGCCAGAACATAAGCCAGCGTACCTGTGCCCGAGCCGCCCCATTCTTCCGGAATCAGCATGCCTAAAAAACCCAGCTCTCCCATTTGGGCCAAGGCATCTTTGGGAAAGATGCCTTTTTGATCCCACTCGCTGGCAAAGGGTTTAATCTGTTCCTGGGCGAAGCTTTTGGCCATATCCTGAATCAGGTGTTGTTCTTCCGTTAATTGCATCGATGCTTCCTTCAATCTCTTTATTTAATCTTCTTATTCAATCTGTTGGCTTTATGAGCTTATGCAGTTTTGGATTGCTGCTTGTTGATTTCCTGATTGCGCAGTAAAAAGCGTTGAATTTTACCGCTTGGGGTTTTCGGCAATTCGGTCACAAATTCAATCAGACGCGGATAGGCATGCGCAGATAAACGCTTTTTCACAAATTGACCCAGCTCTTCCTGCAGCTCGGCAGTTGCAGGAGAATGACCAGCCAGAATCACAAAGGCTTTAATGATTTCGGTCCGCTCGGGATCCGGTACGCCAATCACCGCCGCTTCAATCACGGCATCGTGTTCCAGCAAGGCACTTTCCACATCAAACGGCCCCACCCGATAGCCCGAGGTAGTAATGACATCATCACTACGTCCCACAAAACTCATACTGCCATCGGCATGAATTTCCGCGGTATCTCCGGTTAAGTAGTAATGGCCGACAAAAGGCGATTTGCGGCTTTCTTCATAGCCCGAAAACCACATCATTGGCGATTGGCTGATATCCACCGCCAGAATGCCCGGAACGTCCGCAGGGAGCTCATGACCCTGTTCATCGACAACGGCAATCCGGTAACCCGGGCTGGCAAAACCTGCTGAACCTGAACGCACCGGATGCTCCAGCGCATGATGGTTACACACCACCATACCGACTTCGGTCTGGCCATAATGGTCATAAATCGGCACATCTAGCACCTCTTTAAACCAGCGGATCACTTCCGGATTTAACGGTTCTCCCGCACTGCTGACAACACGTAACTTACCGCGTAGTTTTGCCATTTGAGCAGGATCGGCCGCCATCATCATGCGATAAGCAGTCGGTGCACCGGCCAGATTGGTAATTCCATATTCCTTAACAATTTCGCAGACACTTTCTGCATTAAAACCGCCTTCATAAAATAAGGTCGAGTGTCCAAGCATTAAAGGACCAGTAATCGCGTAATACAAACCGTAGGCCCAGCCGGGATCAGCAATATTCCAGAAAGCATCTTCAGGAGTTAGACCAATGGCATTTTGCATATAGCTTGCAAAAGCAATCAGCGCTTTTAAAGGGACTTTAAGAGGTTTCGCTGGTCCAGTAGTACCGGAGGTAAACATCAATAAAAATGGATCATCGACATTCAGGATTTCCAGCTCACAAGCTTCAGCCTGACGGTTTAATACCGTCCAGAAGCTGAGGTCGTGCGGATAGCGCTCTGCCTCAGTTTCGGCATGTACCGTCACAATCGGTGGACAGTTGCTGATCTCGGATAATTTGTCCCGATTCGCCAGATCAGTCACCACCAGCTTGCTTTGCGCCAGCTGAATACGATGCTCGATGGCTTTGGGACCAAAGGCCGTAAATAAGGGTTGATAGACAGCACCAATCCGCCAGGTTGCCAAAATAGTAATGATCAACTCGGGAGTGCGTGGTAATAATCCGGAAACGCGGTCGCCTTTACCAATGCCTTGAGACTTTAAAAAGTTGGCAAACTGGCTGGAATATTTTTTGAGTTCGGCAAAACTATATTGTTCTTTTCTGCCATCTTTACCATGCCAGTATAAGGCAATGGCATCGGAATCGGCATGACGGTCACAGCATTCATAACAGGCATTTACTGCCTGCATGGAACCGGAGAGATACTGGCTTGCAACCGTATTTAAATCAAAGTCTTGAACTGTTGTTTGATAATCTAACATGTTAAACCTCAGCCTGAATTTATCGTTATTACTGACAAGGTGTAATTATTGAAGCGAATCCTTGCTCCATCTGAATCTTTTAAGTTTTAAGCAGGTGGCGTGGTGTATTGATGCATGATGCTGGAGAAGTCCAGATGGGCATCACCTTCCTGACACAGTTGTTGATAGAGTTTCTGTACCATGCTGCCGAGTACCACCGGCTGATCCACCTGTTGCGCGGCATCGACAGCCAGCCCCAAATCTTTGAGCATCAGTTGTGCGGCAAAACCGTCGGTATAACCCCGCGATGACGGCGCATTGGCACAGATATCTGGCCATGGATTATAAATTTCAGAACTCCAGCAACGTCCAGTGGAAGTGTTAATCACGCCAGCCAAGGCCTGTGGATCAATGCCCAGTTTGGCTCCGAGTGCCATCCCTTCAGCCACCGCAGTCATGGAAATTCCCAGAATCAGGTTATTACAGATTTTTGCCACCTGTCCTGTTCCCACCGCACCACAATGCACCAGATTTTTACCCATACAGCCGAGAACCGGTTTGACGGCCTCAAAAGTGGCATCATCTGCACCGACCATAAAGGTCAAGGTCCCGTCTTTGGCACCCAAAGTACCGCCGGATACCGGTGCATCACAGACGCGAATCTGCTTGACCTGAGCTGCTACAGCAACTTCCTGAATGGTTTGCGGATCAATGGTGCTGCTGTCGATACACAAACTGCCCGATTGAAGTACCTTCAGAATACCGTGTTCACCTAAATAGACTTCACGCACATGCTTGGCTGCGGGCAACATGCTGACCACGATCTCCGCCTGCTTCGCGGCAGCTTGTGGACTGTCGCAGACGATACCGCCCGCTTCTGCAAAATGCTGTAAAGCCACTGCGCTTAAGTCATAACCAAAAACCTGATGACCGGACTTGAGTAAGTTTTGCGCCATGGAGCCGCCCATGTTGCCTAAACCAATAAATGCAATCTTCATGCTGATGCTCCTTAACGCAGACTGATCGTGGTATTGACACCGGTGGTTTCCTGGTCATCTTCAAACCAGCGGCTGGTAATGGTTTTGGTCTGGGTATAGAACTGCACCGCCTGTTTGCCATAAGGACCTAGATCACCCAATTTTGAACCGCGTGAACCGGTAAAACTGAAGAAAGGCACAGGTACAGGAATTGGAATGTTAATGCCGACCTGACCAATATCAATTTGGTTCTGGAAGGTACGTGCCGTATTGCCATTCTGGGTAAACAGTCCCACACCATTGCCAAATGGATTGGCATTAATCAGCTCAATGGCTTGCTCTAAAGTATCGACATGCATGATCGCCAGTACCGGGCCAAACACTTCTTCCTTGTAAATGCGCATCTCGGTCGTGACCTGGTTAAAAATCGTTGGACCGACAAAATTACCCTGCTCATAACCCGGAACCTGTACATTACGGCCATCTAGCAACAGTTCTGCGCCCTGTTCAACACCACTGTTAATCAAATCGATTACACGAGCTTTGGCACGGGTTGAAATCACCGGTCCCACATCGGTATTCGGTTCATGTCCGGCATTCACCTTTAAGGTTTTGGTTTTATTGACCAGTTCATCGACCCAGTGCTTGGTCTCACCGACCATTACCGCCACGGAAAGTGCCATACAACGTTGACCTGCTGCGCCAAAAGCTGCACCGACCAAGGCATTTAAGGTCTGTTCTTTATTCGCATCTGGCATCACCACCACATGGTTTTTGGCGCCCATCATCGACTGCACACGCTTGCCGTGTTGGCCTGCAAGGTTATAGACATGCGTGCCGACTGCAGTCGAACCGACAAAAGAAATCGCCTTGATATCGCGATGGGTACACAGTAGATCGACCACTTCTTTGCCGCCATGTACCACATTCAGTACGCCTGCCGGCACACCTGCCTGAATCGCTAACTCAACCAGCATCATGGTCGATAGTGGATCCTGTTCAGAAGGCTTTAAGACAAAGGTATTGCCGCAGACAATCGCCATCGGGAACATCCACAGTGGAATCATCGCCGGGAAGTTAAACGGTGTAATTCCTGCACAGACACCTAGTGGTTGCTGCAAGGTATAGGTATCAACACCGCGTGCCACCCCTTCAATATACTCGCCCATTTGTAGGGAACCGATCGAACAGGCATGTTCCACCACTTCCAGACCACGCTGGATATCACCTTCGGCATCAGCCAGGGTTTTGCCTTGTTCTGCCGTTAAGACTTGGGCAATACTTTTTAAATTGGTACGAATCAGATCCTGCAGTTTCAGCATGATTCGCATACGGGCCTGAATTGGAGTCTGGCGCCAGCTGGCAAAGGCATTTTGCGCAGCCGCAATCGCAGCATTGACTTCTTCAGCAGTGGCAAAAGGCACCTGACCCAAGACTTCCTGAGTGGCAGGACTGATAATATCTTGCCAATGGCTGGTTTTTGATTCGACAAATTCACCATTAATGAGGAGTTTTGCGGTGGTGAATCCGGTACTTTGCTGTGGATGAGAAATGGCGTTCATGGTCGCTCCGTGCTGGTTTGTTATTGTCGTTGTATCTGCCTTTACTGGCTTTTATTTAACGTATAATTTTTACGCTGTTTCAGCAGACTAACAAAGAACACTTTGACCACCAATAGAAATTGGTGCACGATGGTTGTGCAAATATGCACAGGAATTTAACAGGATGTTAAATAAAAAATGAAAGTAGATTGGGATCATTTACGCTTTTTTTTAGTTTTGGCGCGTGCTAAAACACTCACCAACGCAGCACGCTTAATCGGGGTTGAACATAGCACCGTAGCGCGGCGGATTCAGGCCCTGGAAAGTACTTTAGGTACGCAACTGTTTAAGCGCGAAGCCACCGGTTATGAACTAACCTCGGAAGGTCTGGCACTGGTGCCGCGTGTGGAACAGATGGAACAGTCCTTTATCCAGATTGACAAGCGCCATGATCCCTTGCAAGGTCGGGTCCGGATTGGTGCGCCAGAAGGTTTTGGCACGGCATTTTTAGCTCGTCTTTTGGCAGAATTTTCCCAGCATTATCCTTTGCTGACCATTGACCTGATTCCGGTACCGAAAGCGATCAAACTTTCACATCGAGAAGCCGATATTGTGATCGCGATTGACCGGCCCAAATCTGGTCCGTATATCATTACTCGTTTGTCTAATTACTGTTTAAAGCTATATGGCAGCCAGCATTATTTACAGCAAAATCCGGAAATTAAAAAACTGGAAGACCTCCAGCAGCACCGTTTTGTCGATTATATTGATGATCTGGTCTATAGCACTGCACTATATTCGCTAGAGCGTCTTCCCTTGCAGGTCAGTGCCTGTTTTCGCAGTAACAGCATTCTGGCGCAGGAAATTGCCGTGCGTGCAGGTGCTGGACTGGCCATTTTGCCGAAATTTCTGGTCAATGATAAAAGCGAACTCAAAGAGGTTTTGGGCGATCAGGTCAGTTTTACCCATACTTTTTGGATGCTAACACTGGTCGATCTGCAACATGAACCAAAAATTAAACTGGTCTGGGATTTCTTGCGTAAACAAGCCGATCTTCAGCAAGACCTGTTAATGGGCAGATGAATATTGAACACACTGTTCACTTTGCAAGGCTACGTACTTTAGTTAAATCAACTGAAACAACAACGTATCGATACAGCAAATGAACGTATCACAACATTCCTGACGCTCATGACTTGTTAAATTAACAGTCGATCATTCGCGATGTTTTTTAATGAGCTACAGGAAAATAATATGAAAATCTTGATGGTACTGACTTCACATGACCAGCTGGGCGATACTGGCAAAAAAACTGGCTTCTGGTTGGAAGAGCTAGCTGCGCCTTATTACACCTTTGTCGATGCAGGCGCAGAGGTAGTTTTGGCTTCTCCTGCAGGTGGTCAGCCACCATTAGATCCAAAAAGTAATGAGCCGGATGCGCAAACCGAAACCACCAAACGCTTTGAAGCAGATGAGGTGGCCATGCAGGCTCTTGCCAATACACATAAGTTGAGTGAAGTCTTAAATCAGGATTTTGATGCCGTGTTCTATCCGGGTGGTCACGGTCCATTATGGGATCTAGCCAAAGACCAGAATTCTATTTCTTTAATTGAGCAGACTTTACAGGCAGATAAACCTGTTGCGCTGGTCTGTCATGCACCGGGTGTACTTCGTGAAGTCAAAGATGCCGAAGGTCATTCGATTGTAGAAGGCAAGACAGTCACCGGTTTTACTAATACCGAAGAAGACGGCGTAGGCCTAACCGATGTTGTCCCATTTCTAGTGGAAGACATGCTGAAAGAAAAAGGCGGGAAATATTCCAAAGCTGAGGACTGGCAGGTATACGTGCAACAAGATGGTCTGCTCATTACTGGACAAAACCCCGCCTCTTCTGCTGCAACGGCTGAAGCTTTATTAAAATTATTAAAGTAGAAGTTAATCTAAAATTCGTATTAACCTTTTAGATCGCTTCTTTTTGAATAAGAAAAACCCTGAATGATGCAAGATTATTCAGGGTTTAATTTATCTATTTATTCCCAGATTTAGTTCGCTTCAACTGCCGTTGAGGCAATATGCTGAGCCAGTAATTCTCTGAGTTTAAACTTCTGGATTTTTCCCGATGGGGTCATCGGAATATCCTCCCAGATTTCCAGGCGTTCCGGAAGATACTGCATAGCCAGATTATGAGTTTTCAGGAAATCTACCAGCTCATTAAAACTTAACGGCTTTGTCTGATCTTTCAGCTTGATGATTGCACAGGAACGCTCGCCCATTCGCTCATCTGCATAAGCCACTAAAGCTACTGTGGCGATATTCGGATGCTTATAAAGTAGTGATTCAATTTCCGCGACCGGAATATTTTCTCCACCACGAATAATCACATCCTTCTTACGTCCGCAAATCCGAATATAGCCATGCTCGTCCTGATAGGCAATATCGCCAGTATCAAACCAGCCTTCGGCATCCGTATCATTCAAATGTGGACGTTTTAAATAACCGCCAAAATTTGAACAGGTGCGGATCATCAAACGCCCGGATTCATTCACGGCTTTGGTCTGACCTTTTTTATTCACGATCTTGATTTCAACACCAGGTAAAGCGATGCCATCCGTATTGAAAGAGTGTTCATCCTCATCTTCAGGTCGGGTCAGCGTCACTGCACCACATTCGGTCATACCCCAAGCGGATATGACTTTAACGCCCAGAATTTCCCGGGCTTTTTGTACCAATGGCCCCGGAATGGGTGCACCAGCACACAGGAAAATTTTTAGTGAATCAACCTTGTCATGCTGTTCCGCCACGGTATTGGACAAATCATTCAAAAATGGGGTCGAGGCCATGGTGAAATTCACCTGATGCTGATGAATTAGATCCACTGCTTTGGCTACATCCCAGCTTGGAAACATGGGACAACTTGCAAGCTGATTTCTTTGATTTTTATGGTCAGGCCTTAAATAAGCTGGCTTTTGATGATGTGGTTACCCTAATTCGTCTGCTCAATAAAGTAAATGATGGTTTAAAAAGTATTCATCTGCATAAAGAAACGGATCAGGAATAAACAAATAGAAATATAGCTTTAATTGAAGAATATAAAAAAGAGCCTGAATTCAGGCTCTTTTTTATAAATTGAAATTATGCCTTTTGTGGATCGTATTGACGGTCTTTAATGAATATCCCGGACACTGCGCCACACAAGAAATAGGCACCCCCCATAATCAGGAAGCCTAAGCCAATTGAACCACCGCTGGCTGCCGCGCCAATAATTGCAGGGGCAAACATGGCGCCGATACGACCTGCATTATAAGCACCGCCTACCGCAGTACCACGAATCGAGGTGGCGAAGCTTTCTGTCATATAAGTGGCATTAATCGCATATGGAATGCCGTATAGGAATCCAAAGAATATCAGCAGATAGGCAATGTTATCTGGCGTATTGAATAGCACAATCACGGGCAGGAAAATCGCCGTTCCAATTGCTCCAAACGAAAAGACAGCGCGTCTACCCAGACGGTCTGCGGCAAAGCCCGCCAGAATTTTTCCGAAAATCATCGCCACATAAGTACCAATCATATAGCCGGCCATAGATTTAAAATTCATGTGCAATTCAGATTCCAGATATGCCGGCATCCAGTTGTTTACGCCATAGTAGCCAAATTGCAGAAAACCGGCCGTAAAGATCCACAAAATAAACATTCTGCGATTCGCAGGATCCGCGAAAATCTCTTTGACTGTGCTTTTTTTGGCGGGTTGCTGTGCTGTGATTTCAGCTGGGGCATATAGACGCTGCAAACGTGCACGCTGCCAGGATTCTGGCTCAGGAACCAGTTTCTGGATAAAAATCGCCATAACCGAGGGAATAATGGCAATAAAAAACAGGGTTCGCCAGCCATATTCTGGAATGATCCAGCCTGCCAGTACAGTGGCCACAATATAACCGACGGTCCATCCTGCCTGTAAGGTACCTAAAACCGTGGTGCGATATTCAGTTGGAACATATTCAGCCATGAGCGTATTGGCTGCAATATATAAAGAGCCTATGCCAAAGGCAGAAAGAAAGCGTAAAACAGCAAATTGTTCAAAGTTCTGTGCAAAGCCTAAGGCTGCGGTCAATATGGAAAATACCAGAATCGAAATGACTACGGTACGTACACGGCCCAGACGGTCACAGGCCCAGCCACCCATAAAGCCACCAATCGCCATACCTGCTAAGGTAAAACTGCCTAGTGTACCGGCCTGCAGATTACTGAGACCAAACTCTGCTTTCAGGCTATTTAAACTGAAAGACAGCAGCAACATGTCCGCGCCATCTACCAGTAAAGCCAGAAAGGCGAAAATAAAAGCAATTTGCTGCGTTCGTTTGGTCGTAGGTTTAATCTTTTCTAATTCTCTCGCTAAATCCGTCATATTTAAATCTCTGTTTTCCTATCCTTAGGTTTCCATGATCTTTTATATTTAAAGCTATTCCGCTAATGAATATGCTTTAAGGCTAATCCGTTTTTAATTCACTTGATTGACTCCTTTTTTAATCCTGTCTGGGAGATCGCTTTTTCCTTTTTATCAGTGACCTCTTGTTCTTCGTTCATACTTATATTTGCATCAGGCTAAAGAAAATAAGATGAATATTCATCATTTTAGATGTTTTATTTTGTTATACGAAATTTATTATCATAAAGTTGATTGTTCTTTCATTTTCATATAGCTTTAAAAAGAGGGATAAGAACGATATGTCATTTGAATATGATCGAACAGGGAACGTAATAATGGGTGCCTTAACAGGATTTCGTGTACTGGATTTAAGCCGGATTTTGGCTGGGCCCTGGTGTAGCCAGATTCTGGCTGATCTGGGTGCAGAAGTGATCAAGATTGAAAAACCGGATCATGGGGATGATACCCGTATCTGGGGACCACCTTGGCTTAAAAACAATCACCAGCAAGATACCCATGAATCGGCTTATTACCTGTCAGCCAACCGTGGCAAGCATTCGGTTGCAATCGATTTATCTACACCTGAAGGTCAAAGTATTATCAAAAAACTTGCTGAACAGAGTGATGTAGTCATTGAAAACTATAAAGCCGGTTCGTTGAAACGATATGGGCTGGATTATGAAAGTCTGAGCCAGCTAAATCCGCGACTGGTATATTGTTCCATTACCGGTTTTGGCCAGAACGGTCCGCGTGCGCAAGAGCCGGGCTATGATTTTATCGTTCAGGGAATGGGTGGCATGATGAGTGTCACTGGCGAACGTGATGACCTGCCCGGTGGTGGCCCACAAAAAGCGGGTCTGGCCTTTGCCGATTTGACCACCGGCTTATATGCCGCAATTGCCATTCAGGCGGCTTTGTTGTCCCGTGAGAAAACCGGTGAAGGTCAGTATATTGATATGGCGCTGCTGGATACCCAGGTTGCTTCCCTCTCTGTTCTGGCCATGAATTATCTCACCTCAGGCAAAGTACCCGGTCGCTTCGGAAACGCGCATGCCAATATTGTGCCCTATCAGGTGTTCAAAGCCCAGGAAGGTGAATTTATTATTGCCTGTGGTAATGATCTGCAATTTCAAGCTTTGTGTCAGGCCGTTGGTCTGGCTAAGGTGGCAGAAGATCCTCGCTTCTTAAAAAATTCTGGACGTGTTACACATCGTGAAGAATTGACCACAGTTCTACAGGCTCATTTCTATACTAGACCGGCAAAAACCTGGGTGGATTTAATCCATGCGGTTAAAGTGCCGGTAGGAATGATCAATGACCTGAAACAGACTTTGCAAGAAAAACAGGTATTGGCACGTGATATGGTGATTCAGATGCCGCATACCTTACGTGAAGATTACACTTCAATCGGTTCACCGATTAAACTTTCCAAGACACCGGTAGAATATAAAAAGGCCCCACCTTGTCTGGGTGAAGATACCGATGCCATTTTGAGTCAATATTTAAGTTCTGCTGAAATGGAAGAACTGAAAAGCAAAAAAGTCATCCAGCAGCGATAAGCCTGCAAGCAGTAAAAAAGGAATCTTTCGATTCCTTTTTTATTTTAAATCTAATGGACTAGATCATTCCTTAACAGGTTTTGGCACTCGACTGAACAGTACGAGGCAGCTCGCGACGCAGAATTTTTCCTACTGCAGACTTTGGTAGTTCGGACACAAATTCAATGAATTTCGGCAGTTTATAACTGGTCAGTTGCTGCTTCAGATAAGTCATGACTTCATCTTGGGTCAGAGTTTCATCCTGTTTCACAATAAATGCCTTGGGTACCTGTCCAGATTTTTCATCATCAATACCAATCACTGCACATTCCAGTATATTAGGATGTTTGGACAGTACGCCTTCCAGCTCATTGGGATAAACATTAAATCCGGACACCAGAATCATGTCTTTTTTGCGGTCCAGAATGGTGATATAGCCTTGTTCGTCCATACAACCGATATCACCTGTCAGGAAGTAACCATCTTTGGTAAATACCTGTGCTGTTGCTTCCGGTTGCTGCCAGTATCCTTTCATCACCTGTGGACCACGTATGGCGATTTCTCCAGCCTGATTAAGCTCTACAGGTTTTCCTTCATCATTCAGAATCAGAATTTCAGTTCCTGCCAATGGCAAGCCAATCGTGCCACTAAATCGCCGGCTTAAAGGCGGGTTAAAAGTTGCAGTTGGTGAGGTTTCAGAAAGTCCGTAGCCTTCATAAATCTGGCAGCCTGTGACCTCATACCATAAATTTGCCGTATTTTTTAAAATCGATGCTCCCCCGCCAGTTGTAGTTTTCAGGTTTGAATGATCCAGTTCACGAAAACGTGGATGATGTCCCAGTGCATTAAACATGGTATTCACCCCAGGGAAAACAGTGGGTGGATGTTTCTGGTATTGATCCACCAAAGCATCCAGATCTCTCGGATTTGGAATCAAGACATTGGCAAAACCACGGCTTAAACCATAACTGAACAGGCAGATGGTAAATCCATAAATGTGATACAGCGGCAAGGCACAGAATACATATTCATTTTCAGTGGCATAGCGGTCACCAAAATGGCTGATAAATACGGTACTGTTCTGGGCGATATTAAATAAAATATTGCGATGGCTCAGTTCTGCACCTTTAGAAACACCTGTGGTACCTCCCGTGTATTGCAGAATGACCGTATCTTCCTGATGCTGTACAGGTGTTTTGAAATCAATAATTTCTACCTGATTTATTGCCTGCCTAAAGTCAAAGAACTGTTTATCCGGATATTGTGTTGCCTGACTATAAATAGCACTTTGCTGCTCTTGAATAAAATCCGGCGAATGCGTCGAAATAACATATTTGAGTTGAGGACATTCCTCTAATGCTGTTAATTGCTCCAAAGTCTGTCCAAGGATAATCAAGGCTTCTGCACCTGAATCCTGTAGCTGATGATAGAGCTCGCGCTGGGTGTACATGGGGTTGACATTGACCAGCACATAACCGGCCCGAATAATGGCAAAGGTAGCGATTGGATATTGAATAATATTCGGTAACATCACCGCAATACGGCTGCCAGCAGTCAGCCCAAGACTCTGTAAATAGCTAGCCAGTTTCTGGCTATACACATCGATATCTTGATAGCTGAATTTACGATCCAGATAGATAAATGCGGTTTTATCCTGAAATTTCACCAAATTCTCAGCAATTGTCGTGCTCAGGGTTTTCTCAGGATCTGGCCGGGTAAACTCCGGATTGATATTCCACTTTTTATATTCTTCCATCCATGGCTGACTGCTCATGACTATACTCCTGTCCTGGATTTACAATTATTTTGTATTATTTAAACCATAAGATTTTGATTTTAATTAAATATTTTTACACCACTTTCTGCTGTCTCGATTCAACATACTGGTAGTGATAACCGCTACGAATAAAATGCTGATTTTTATCCCTAAATGAATGAGCATAATCCGGCCAGACCAAAGTCAGCTTGCGACTGACCGGGTCCAGATACCAGCTTTTACAGCTTTCCGATAACCAGACACTACCTTGCGAAAGCTGCTGTAGCTCCTGCATATAGCTATTTTCAGCTTCTTGATCTGCTTCAAAGACCTGAATCTGTTCCTGCTCAAAAAACTGCAAGGCATCCAGCACCAGATCAAACTGGGTTTCCAGAAAATAAAGTGCTGAATTATGTCCACTGCCTGTATTTGGCCCATTCAGGATGAACAGGTTTGGAAAGTTGTGTACGGTCGTTGACTGATAACCCTGCATACCGCTGGACCATTGCTGTTCCAGGCTTAAACCCTGTTTACCCACCACCTTTGCGGCATAGGGTGGACGTGCCGCTTCAAATCCTGTCGCAAATACGATGATATCTGCAGAAAATTTATTTCCAGCCTGGCTTAATACACCGTCTTTCATAACTTCTGCCAATGCTGAGTCTTCAAGTGTGACATTTGGTTTTAGAAAAGTCGGATAATAATCATTAGAAAGCAATAAGCGCTTACAACCAGGTTCATAATTCGGCGTAAGTTTGCGCTGTAATTCAGGATCTGAAATCTGATGTTTTAAGAATTGCAGGCAGTTTTTCTTGACCCGCTCAATCTGGCTTTTCAGATTACGGCGCTGGGCAAAATTGTATTCATTGCCCCAGAACAAGGAATGTCTGAGGGCCGACATACTGTCCGGATCTTTGCGGAAAAGCTGTTTTTCTGACTCAGAATAAGCTCGGTCTGGTCGGGGCAAAATATATGGCGCACTACGTTGCAATACGGTCAGGCTTTTGGCTGTTTTGGAAATTTCCGGCACAAGCTGGATGGCAGAAGCACCAGAACCCACCACAACGACATGTTGATTTTCCAGATTCAGCTCGTGGTTCCAGCGCGCGGAATGCATCACTTGGCCTTCAAATTCTTCCAGCCCCGGAATTTTCGGGAGATGCTCATCTGCCAGATGCCCGGTTGCGGTAATTAAAATCTCAGCCTGATACAGACCTATAGAGGTGTGAATTTCCCAGATGCGTTCTCGTGCATTCCAGCTGGCCTTTTCCAGTTGGGTATGAAAATTAACATGGGGCCGGATATTTTCCTGATCACAGCATTGAATTAAATAGCGCTGAATTTCTACCCCTTGTGGAAAGACACGCGACCAGTTGGGATTTTTAATAAACGAGAAAGAATATAAATGGGAAGGTACATCACAGGCGACTCCGGGATAGGTATTGTCACGCCAAGTACCGCCCACTTCTGCTGCACGTTCAATGATTTTAAAATCGTGGATGCCCTGCTGTTTAAGGCGGATTGCCATTCCCAAACCACCAAAACCGCTGCCTACAATTAGAATCTTGCTGCGCTGTCCTTTAGCTTGCATTATTTATCTCCTTTAAGGCATATAAGGCTGGATTTTTTGATTCACCGGATATTGTTCTGGATGCTGGCTAAACTGGTTTACCAGTTGCACCACTTCGGCTGGCGCTTCGACATAGAGCGCATGTCCTGAAGAAATTTCGATATAGCGACTGTTCGAAATTGAAGCAAACAGCAGTTTAGCTTGCGCTACAGGCACCATGCGGTCTTCACGACAGGCAACGACTAGAGTCTCTGCACAGATGTCGGATAAAGCTGATGTAATATCAATGCGATAATTCAGTTCACGCTGTTTGGCTGCATCTTGGGATGGTTTAACAAAGCGTGCCAGATCCAACACCTGCTGTTCGCTTCGTGCAGACAGATAATCATCGCTATACAGGCAATAATTGACAAAATGAGGCAAGGCCGCAGATTGTTCAGTAAATAATTGCTGCCAAATGACAGTACGTAGTTGTTGCACCGAGCTGGTTTTGGCCCAACCGGCTAACAGGATCAAACGCGCTACGCGCTGTTTTAAACTGGCTGCTACTTGTGCAGCAATCACGGCACCGAGTGAATAGCCGACCACTGTAATGATTTCATCTTCTGCAACCGCATGCTGAATCAGTGCTTCAACCTGCTGGCTAAAATCGGTCACCTTTAGATCAGCTTTATCGGGGGTATGCAAATCAATGGATAAAACCCGCTGATGAATACCCAGCATCGGAAAAATATAGCTGAAATGCTTGTCGGTATTTCCACCGGTGCCATGAATCAGAATAATAGTGGGAAATGCAGAACGCTGTCCGACTTCATGAAAAGTAAGTTGCAGATCAGCATAAGGAAACTGTCGAGTAATCATGTCTAAATCCATATAGACTCCTGATCTTGTTATTTTATGGTTTATTCAATACCGAAGAATAACTCTCAATATTTGAATGAGGTTAGGATGCAAAAATTATTAAAAAAAGACCCACGACACGAGTATCGTGGGTCAAAAGGTTTAATCGAATTTGAACTCTTCAGGTTCAAGTAAAAACAGGCTTTCACCACCTGCCTGAATATTGGCAAAGTGGGTTGAAGTTCTTGGCAAAATACGTGCAAAGAAGAATTGTGCAGTTTTGATCTTGGCTGCATAGAACGGATCAGTATTACCTTCTTCAATTTTCTGCTGCGCAGTAATTGCCATTTTCAGCCACAGATAAGCGGACACGACATAACCAGAGAAATATAGGTAGTCAACTGATGCTGCCCCAATTTCATTGGCAGACTGCTGAGCCTGCTCCTGAATGGTTCTGGTTAATTCCAGCCATTGTTCAGTCAACTGGCTGACTTGTGCAACTTGCTGGCTAAACTGGGCATGTTGTTGATGTTCTTTTACAAAGCCTTGAATTTCCTCGGTTAATGCGGTCAACAGACCCAATTTTGAACCTAGAACTTTACGCGCCAGCAAGTCAATGGACTGAATTTCAGTGGTTCCTTCATAGAGGCTGGCAATACGTGCATCACGGGCAATCTGTTCCATGCCATGTTCAGCAATATAACCGTGACCACCGAAAACCTGCATACCATGTTTAGCCGCTTCTATGCCGGTTTCAGTCATTAATGCTTTGGCAATTGGGGTTAATAATGCCAGACGGTCTTCAGCTGCTTTCTTTTCTTCCGGGCTGTCAGTGGCTTCAGCGATATCGGCATAGGTCGCCAGATAATATGCAAGTGCACGTGAACCTTCTGCAAACACCTTTTGAGTCAGCAGCATGTTACGTACTGCCGGATGCACGATAATCGGATCTGCAGGCTGGCCTGGCACTTTTGCACCTTCAAGAGAACGCATCGCCAGACGGTCTTTGGCATAAGCCAATGCCCCCTGATAAGAAGATTCTGCTGCTGCCAAGCCTTGAATAGCTGTACCGATACGTGCCGAGTTCATAAAGGTAAACATGCAGTTCAGACCGCGATTTTCAGGCCCAATCAGGAAACCTTTGGCATTATCAAAATTCAGCACACAGGTCGCATTGCCGTGAATGCCCATCTTGTGTTCAATGGCGCTACACACCACACCATTACGGGAAGCCACATTACCTGCTTCATCCAGATTGTATTTCGGCACAATAAACAGCGAAATACCTTTGGTTCCCGCAGGTGCATCTGGCAAACGTGCCAGTACGATATGCACGATATTTTCAGCCAGGTCATGTTCACCGGCTGAGATAAAGATTTTCTCACCACTGATGCTGTAACTGCCGTCTTCATTTGGCACTGCTTTGGTACGGATTAAACCTAGGTCAGAACCGGCATGAGATTCAGTCAAGCACATGGTTCCCGTCCAGCGACCTGCAATTAAAGGTACCAGGAATTTCTGTTTCTGTTCATCGCTACCGTGGTGCTCTAAAGTACGCATGGCACCATGGGACAGGCCTGGGTACATGCCCCAAGACCAGTTGGTTGCAGTAATAATTTCAGAAATAGCAATCCGGTATAAAGTTGGGAAGCCCTGACCGCCATATTGTTCATCACCGGTTAAAGAGGTAAAGCCGAGTTCTACATATTTGTCATAAGCTGCTTTAAACCCATCTGGAGTAGTTACGACGCCATCCTGCAAACGGCAACCCTGCTGGTCGCCTGTCGCATTAATCGGTAGAAGTTCGTTTTGGCAAAAGTCCGCAGCGACTTCCAGATATTGCTCCATAATATCCATAGAAACCTTGTCTGCGAATTTTGCATAGCCCTGATATTTCTGTTCAACGTTTAACAGGTCTTTCAGCACGAACTTCATGTCTTTTAATGGCGCAATATAATTTCTCATCGTAATTCCCTTGTATGAGTTCTAATTTGTATATTTATGACTATTAATTTCATAATACGAAATTATGTTTTAAATCCACTATAATATAATTTAAAGAATAAAATCTAGTCATTCGATGAAATTTCCCATTTAAAAATAAAAAATATACAGGATGAAAAAAAGCCATTCATGGTGGAATGGCTTTTCTATACAGCGACTGCACTAAGGCTGATTAACGTGGAAAAAATTGAGCTAAACGCTGATGAACGATCTGCTCTGCCTCCTGCATAATATTTTCAATCAGCGTCTGACAAGTCGGAATGTCATGAATCAATCCCATCACTTGACCTGCAGTCAGTACACCAGCATCAATATCGCCATTTTCTAAAGCGAGCTTGCCTTTTAAACCGCTGACATAAGGCCGAATCTGTTCAAACTCCAGATTTGGATCTTCACTCATTTTAACCACTAGATCAGATACCGCATTTTTGGCAACACGGGCAGTATTCCTGAACTGTCGATATAGCAGATGCGTCGCCCTTTCATCATTATCGACATAGAACTGTTTGATGTTTGGATGGATCGGCGCTTCCTGAGTGGCACAAAAGCGAGTACCCATATTGATGCCTTCAGCACCTAAAGCCAAAGCTGCGACCAGACCACGGCCATCAGCAAAACCGCCACTGGCCACAATCGGCACAGTGAGCTGATCAGCAGCGGCAGGAATTAAAATCAGGCCAGGAATATCATCTTCACCCGGATGGCCCGCACATTCAAAACCATCAATCGAGATGATATCCGCACCGATTCTTCGCGCTGAAAGCGCATGACGGACTGAGGTACATTTATGAATGACAATAATGCCACGTTGCTTAAATGCCTCAATATGTTCATGAGGCTTGTTGCCCGCCGTTTCTACGATCTTGATACCGCTTTCAATGATCGCCTGTCGGTATTCTGCATATGGCGGCGGATTCACGGCGGGCAATAAAGTCAGATTGACTGCAAAAGGCTGATCGGTCATTTCTCGGCAGCGTGCAATTTCCTTGACCAAGGCTTCAGGCGTCGGTTGAGTCAATGCCGTTAATGTTCCCAAGCCACCTGCATTAGATACGGCACTGGCCATTTCTGCGGTACCGACCCACATCATGCCACCCTGGATAATTGGATAGCGAATGCCTAAAAGCTCGGTAATACGGGTCTGAATTTTCATAAATGCTCTCCTTAGCATCCGGTAAATTGTGCAGGGCGTTTTTCGACAAAAGCCTGGACACCTTCTTTATAGTCCTGACTGCTCAGAGCCAGATATTGCAGGTTTTGTTCCAGCTCCAGTTGCTGGTCCATGTTATTTTCAGCACTGCGTTGCAAGGCCTGTTTGGTTAAAGCCAGCGCATAAGTCGGCTGTTGAGCTAATTGCTGTGCAATGTCGTCGATATAAGCATCAAATTCTGTATCTGGAAGCATTTTCCAGATCATGCCCATTTCAGCAGCCTCTTTGGCATGTACAGGTTCCCCCAGAAAAGTGAATGCCATGGCACGTGCATAACCGATTAAACGTGGCAACATCCAGGTGCCACCGGCATCAGGAATCAAGCCAATTTTAGAAAAAGCCTGAATAAATCGGGCACTTTCCTTGGCAATGACCAGATCACAGGCCAGCGCGATATTGGCACCTGCACCGGCAGCCACACCATTCACTGCTGCGATCACCGGTTTGGGACTCTGGCGGATCAGGTTAATCAGGGGATTATAGTATTTGGCCAGCGAGCCTTGCGGTGGCAAAGGCACATTACCGAGCTGTCCAGCACGTTCTTTTAAATCCTGTCCCGCTGAAAACGCCCGGCCATTACCACGGATCACAATCACCCGAATATCCGGAGCTGTATTCCAGTTTTTCAGCACCTGCTGCACTTCCTCATGCATCTGCCGGTTAAAACTGTTGAGTGAATCCGGGCGGTTAAAGCTTAAAGTTGCGACGCCTTGCTTAACCTGAGTTTGAATCGTTTCCCACATCATTAATTTCCTTATTTTTTTGCTTGTATCCCTACAATTAATAGCCTTTATTGACATCTACCTGATGGCATAAATCCAGCCCGAGATTTAAGCGTCGGTCATTTTCCAGAATCTGTTCCACCACCACAGACATGGGCGCATGTGAGGCAACATGTGGTGTAACAACGATCTTTTCATGCTGCCAGAATGGATGTTCAGCGGCTAAAGGTTCCTGCTCAAATACGTCGACAATTGCACCACGTAAGTGGCCGGAATCCAGTGCATTGAGTAGATCCTGTTCAATTAAATGCTGGCCTCTCCCGACATGAATTAAAGCCGCTTGTTCAGGCAGTTGCTGAAATAATTCAGCAGAAAGAATGCCAGTATTTTCTTCAGTGAGTGGTAGCAGATTAATCAGAATCTGGCTTTGGGCCAGGAACTCAGAAAGTTGTTCTGTACCTACATAACTTTTGACCTGATCAATATCTTTTGGGGAATTGGACCACCCAGACACCTGATAGCCCATGTCGGCAAAACGTTCTGCCACATAACCACCCATATGGCCAAGGCCCATAATCCCGATCTGGATATGATGGCTATAACTTTGACGATACTGTTTCCATAGCTGCTGCTTTTGCTGCTGGGTCATGCGGTCAAAATAACGCTGGAAATACAGCACGCCCCAGAGCAGATAATCAAACATGCCCTTTTGATGATGTGGATCCAGTACCCGGCAGACTGACTGGTCAGATCTAATCTCGTTTAAATTTAAATGTTCGACCCCTGCAGCAATCGAATGAATCAGACCAAGCTGTGGTAGCTGCTGCACTTTTTCCAGATCTGGAAACCAGGCAGCAACAGTGGTCGCCTGTTCAGCTTCCGGGCTGTCCACTGTACAGAAACTGCCAGCAGGCGCATATTTCTGAAAAGACTTCACCAGAATTGCTTCAATATTCGGCACAGTACTGGATATCACAATCATGATGCATACTCCGTATATTGATGCTCAATCAAAGACAAAGCGGCCTGCCAGGCACGCTGTAAAATCGGTTCAACTAAAGGACTGGCGAACTGCTTGGCAGTTTTAATTCGGACTTCTTCTGCTGGATAATACAGTTCGGCACCGCCACTTAAGGCCTTCACCTGCGCCTGACAGGCACGCTCCAGAAAATAGATTTCATGAAAAGCCCGTGCAATCGTTTCGCCAGCCGTTAAAAGTCCGTGATTGCGTAAAATCATGGCGCGATGGCCGCCCAGGTCCTGAATCAGGCGCTCCTGCTCATCTGTTGACAGTGCCACGCCTTCATATTCGTGATAGGACACCTGCTGATAAAATTTCAGCGCATGCTGGGAAATGGGAAGAAGTCCGTGTTTCTGTGCAGAAACTGCTATGCCATCTGCGGTATGCGTATGAATGACACAGTTCAGATGAGCATGTGCTTCATGAATTGCGGAGTGGATGACGAAGCCAGCCATATTCACCGGCTTGTCCTGTTCATAGCTTTCTACCACTTGCCCTTCATGATTAATCTTGACCAGCGTTGAGGCACACATTTTTTCAAAAGCGATACCATACTGATTAATCAGAAAACAGTCAGGCTGATCAGGGACTCTTAAACTGATGTGAGTATCAATCAGGTCCGTCATCCGGTAATGCGCAATAATGCGATAAAGCGCTGCGAGTTCACAACGTGCCTGCCATTCAGCATCTGTGACGAGATTTTTTATTGTCATCGTTCCATCCTGGAAAAATATAGCATTTCGATCACTATCTGTTATATCATAATTTTAGAAAAACAGAATATTATTTCATAAAGCGAAATAAATCATTACAAGGAGTTGATATGTCAACATCACAATTAAACGGACTCGAATATCTAACCGCAATTAAAAATGGGGAAATTTCCAGTTCAGCCATGAGTGAAATTATTCCCATGCGTCTGATCTTGGTGCGCGAAAACTATGTGGAATATGAGGTGCGTCCTGATCAGCGCCATTATAATTTACAGGGTGGTATTCATGGCGGCTTTTGTGCAACGGTTCTAGATAGTGCCACTGGCGCTGCCGTGCATACGACAGTAGATGCAGGTGTCAGTTTCTCGACCATTGACCTGAATGTAAAAATGCTGAAAGCGATGAAAAGCGGCGAAACCTATACAGCTATTGGTGAAGTCATCCGGATCGGGCGTAATGTACTGACCTCAGAAGGCCGAATTATCGATAAAGAAGGTAAAGTTTATGCTTTTGGTTCAGCGACTTTATTAGTCACTGCCCGTAAGTAAATCATTACAGTGATGTAATCAATCCCTGCATGTGCAGGGATTTTTATTTTGAAAGAAAAATCCCAATAAAGAATGCCATGCATATCATAGATACATGGCATTAAGACTATGACTAAACTGTTATGCAGCTTCAGGGTTTTCAATCACCATCGCCAAGCCTTGACCCAGACCGATACACAGACTGATCACAGCATATTTTTTACCGGTACGCTGTAACTGACGTGCAACGGTTAAAGCCAAACGCGCACCCGAACAGCCCAGTGGATGACCAATGGCAATCGCACCACCATTTGGATTGACACGCGGGTCATCCAAAGCGACATCCAGACCTTTCAGGCAAGATAATACCTGACTGGCAAAGGCTTCATTAATCTCGATGACATCCATATCATCTAGCGTCAAACCAGCACGTTGTACTGCCTTTTTAATCGCTTCAATTGGGCCTGCACCCATGATGCGTGGCTCAATGCCAGCGGCTGCAGAAGACAGGATACGAGCTAAAGGTTTTAAGCCATACTGTTCCTGCACTTTTTCACTGCCGATAATCAGTGCTGCAGCGCCGTCATTGATACCTGATGCATTACCCGCTGTTACTACACCACCTTCGAAAAGCGGTTTTAACTTGGATAAAGCTTCAAATGTTGAAGATGCACGTGGATGCTCATCCTCAGTAATTTGTTTAGGCGGCAGTTTACGTCCTTGAGAAACTTCAATCGGGGTAATTTCACCTTCAAAGAAACCTGTTTCTTTCGCTGCCTGATATTTTGCCTGTGAAGCAGCAGCAAAGGTGTCAGCCTGTTCACGGCTAATACCGAATTCTTCAGCCACGTTATCACCTGTTTCAGGCATGCTGTGCGCGCCAAACTGATCCGTAAATTTACGGTTTGGGAAACGGGTACCAATCGTGGTGTCATAAATTTTGGCATCACGTGAATAAGCACTTTCTGCTTTGCCCATCACAAAAGGTGCGCGGGTCATACTTTCTACGCCACCGGCAATGTACAACTCGCCTTCGCCTGCAGTAATGGCACGTGCCGAATCAATCACAGCACCGAGACCTGATGCACATAAGCGGTTTACCGTCTGACCTGGAACTGTTACCGGCATACCTGCTAACAATGCTGCAAAACGTGCCACATTACGGCTGTCTTCACCGGCCTGATTGGTACTCCCAAAGATTACATCTTCTACATCTGCTGCCGGAATACCGGTTTTTTCCAGCAGGTTTTTAATGACTGTAGCTGCCAGATCATCTGGACGTACGCTTGCCAGATTTCCTGCATGGCGACCGATTGGTGAACGTAAACCATCATAAATATATGCATTTAACATGAGTGTTATTCCTTTAACTTTCTAATTAATGTGTTGTATGAACAAGTGGTAGACCAAGCTGAACGCGGCGACGCAACCAAGGACTTGGACGGTAACGCTGGTCACGGGTAATCGCAGTCATACGATCCAGAATTTTTAGAATTTTTTCAGCTCCCAGCACATCCCCCCATTCAATTGGACCATATGGATAGCCAAGGCCTAATTTCACCGCGATGTTGATATCTTCCACCGTTGCAACGCCTTGCTGGGCAATATCACAGCCGAGATTCACAATCATTGCCAAAGCACGTTGAGCCACAAAGCCGACGCTTTCCTGAATTACACTGGCGGTCACACCATCCAGATTGAAAATCGATTGGGCTGCTTTTACCAGCTCAGGTTGGGTGACAAAAGTTGGCATCAAGGTACGGTGTTTGTTCAGACCATATAGCAGATCGATACACACCACTTGCTGAGGTGCCAGCTGATAACGGACAGCGGCTGAAGTTGCATCTTCACCATAAGTGGCAATCAGGATTAAAGCCTCTGCTGAAGGTGTCTCAGTTTGCTCAATCTGGATATTGAACTGCTGCAGATATTGCTCAAGTGCCTGACGGTCTTCGTCATATTCGGTGCCTAGCCAGACTGATGGATATTGACTTAACTTTTCAACCAATGCTGGAGCAACATCACCTTCTTTGCTACCCGAAGTGTAATCATAGAAACCTTTACCGGTTTTACGACCTAACTGCTTGGCAATAAAACGCTGACGGGTAATCACGCTTGGACGGTAACGTGCTTCTTCATAATACTGATGATAAATCGATTCACTCACCGGGTGCGAGACATCCATACCGGTCAGATCACCTAATTCAAACGGCCCCATTTTGAAACCGATTCCGTCACGGTAGATCCTGTCAATATCATAAAATGGTGTGACATTTTCATTCAAAATTGCATAGGCTTCGCTACCAAAGGCACGGCCGGCATGGTTAATGATAAATCCTGGAGTATCTTTAGCTTTGACCGGACGATGACCCATTTTTGTAGAGAGCTGGGTTAATGCTTCAATAATATCAGCGCGGGTATTAAAGCCTTCAATCACTTCGACTACTTTCATGAGTGGGACCGGATTAAAGAAGTGATAACCGGCAACACGCTCTGGCTGACTGCAATTGGCAGCAATTGCACTGATCGACAATGAAGAGGTATTGGATGCCAGAATCGCTTCTGGTTTTATAATTCCTTCAAGCTGCTGCATCAGTTTTTGCTTGATTTCCAGATTTTCAATAATCGCTTCAACAATCAAGTCACAATCTTTCAGGTCTTCTAGCTGCTGCGCAGTCGACAGATGAGCAATATCTTCAGCGGCTTTTTCATGGCTGAATTTACCTTTATCTGCTAAGGTATTTAATGTTTTGGCCAGTTTGTCCTGTGCCTGTTCAGCTGCCCCTTCTTTGGCATCAAACAGTATCACATCATGACCAGACTGAATCGCGATCTGGGCAATACCTGCACCCATCGTGCCTACACCAATAATGCCGATTTTCTGAATCTGAATACTCATGCTTATCGTCCCTGATAATTCGGTTTACGTTTTTCAATAAAGGCCTGCATGCCTTCTTTTTGATCTTCGGATGAGAACAGCATCTGGAAAGACTTACGTTCCAGGGTAAGTCCGGCATTAAGCGGCACATCTTCAGCCAGTAAAGCCACTTCCTTGATTTGCTCCAAAGCAATTGGTGGCATTTTTGCCAGCCCTTCTGCCATCTTGATGGCAGTTGCAAGGGTTGCACTGTCTTCAGTCACCTGGGACACCAGACCAATTTGATAGGCTTCCGGTGCAGGTACCAAACAACCGGTCATGATCATGCGCATGGCATGGAATTTACCCACTGCACGGAATAAACGTTGCGTACCACCAGCACCCGGCATAACCCCCACTTTCACTTCAGGCTGACCAAACTGGGCGCTTTTCCCGGCAATAATAATATCTGCATGCATCGCCAGTTCACAGCCACCACCAAGTGCATAACCGTTTACAGCTGCAATCACCGGTTTTGAACACTGTGCAATCGCCTGCCAGTAACGTTCAGTGCGACGCTGCATCATTTGAATGGTTTCAGCATTGGCCAGTTCTTTTAGATCAGCTCCTGCTGCGAAATCTGTTTCACCACCGGTAAGAATAATGGCACGTACATTTTCATCGTCATTCAGTTGCAAAAAAACCGCCGCAAGTTTCTGGCGAACTTCTGTATTCAGGGCATTTTTCGCTTCTGGTCGATGAATTTTAACCATCGCTACATGTGCTGAAACTTGTTCTACTTGAACGACCTGTTCCATTAAAATCTCCATTTATTTTGTATAGCGAAATTTTATTTTATATAAAACTAAGGTTTCTCAAGCTATAAATCAAGGATTTTTAACTCCAGAATTCAAAAAAGTTATTTTTTACTAAAAATAGAGTAAAAACTCTTGTTTAGATGGTTATTTTGTGATTAATTGATTTCGCAATACGGAATTAAATATTTTAAATGCAATCTGATTATCCATTTAAATGAATAATCACCATAAGGCAGAACTTAAAATTAATTTACGAAATCAAATTTTCCAGCAATGAGATGATTTTGATTTAGCGTAATAAAGTGAAAAATCGAATGTAGCCTGATAATAAATACAGCGGCTGTAGCGTTCAGGAGCAAGTCTGTTAAATCAGGAAAACTATGTTTCCGTGAGGAAGAAAAATGGATTTAGCGGTAGCAGAGGAAATGCTACTTTTAATATATAGAGGATATAAGAATGACAAGCGATACCATCGTAACAGGAGACAATAAAACCGATGTCTCCTCCACGGATACCATCAAACAGGCGCCAAAACGTCTATGGATGACGGCTTTTGTCTTTGCTTTTCTGATTTTGCTCTGTGACGGTGCAGATATCGGGATTCTGGCTTTCAGCCTGACCAGTCTGAAAGCTGAATGGGGACTAACTTCTGTACAGGCGGGTGCTTTAGGAAGTTATTCTCTTTTGGGTATGGGGATAGGAGGTTTTATTGGTGGATGGGCATGCGACAAATTTGGACGTGTCCGCGTCATTGTACTGGCCACCATCGCCTTCTCGATCTTGTCAGCCTACTCAGGTTTTGCTCAGTCTTATACTGAATTTGCAATTTTACGTACTCTTTCTTGCTTGGGTTTAGGCTGTTTATATATTGCCTGTAATACCCTGATGTCAGAATACGTACCGACCAAATACCGTACTACTGTACTGGCAACATTGATGACTGGTTTCACTTTAGGTTCATTGGTGATTACCATGATTTCAGGCTGGATTATTCCTGAGTTCGGCTGGCGTATGCTGTACTGGATCACAATTGCTCCATTAGCTTTGGGTATCCTGATGCACTTTATGGTGCCAGAGCCAGAATCATGGAAACGTGTCCGTGAAATGAAAAGAACTGGTCAGATCGTGGATAACGATGCGAAAAAAGGCAATCCATATATCACCATTCTTAAAGACAAAACCCATGGCAGAATGTTTATCTTATGGTCATTCAGCTCTGGTTTCTTGCTATTCGGTTATTTCGGTGTAAGTAACTGGCTGCCAAGTTATCTTGAAGCTGAATTAGGCATCAAGTTTAAAGAAATGGCCCTGTATATGGTGGGTACGTTTGTCACCATGATTTTTGCCAAAATTATTGCAGGTTATGTTGCTGATAAAATTGGCCGCCGTATTGTATTTGCTTTCGGCACCATGGGAACGGCTCTGTTTATCCCTGTCGTGGTGTATATGCATAATGCCGATAACATTGGCGTACTGATGCTAATCTTCGGCTTCCTGTACGGTATTCCATATGCCATCAATGCAACCTATCTAACCGAAAGTTTCCCGACTGGTGTTCGTGGTACAGCGGTGGGTGGTGCATTCAATATTGGTCGTATCGGTGCAATCTTCGCTCCAATTACGATTGGTTATCTTGCGATGCATGGTTCGATTGGTACAGGTCTGTTGGTAATGGGTGCAGCATACTTCCTATGCGGTTTGATTCCTGCCCTGTTTATTAAAGACCGTTTATACGATCCGCAAAAAGCAGAATAAACCCCACTTCGGAAGGCAGGTCAAATCGCTGCCTTCCTCTTTCTCCAAATATTGACCATACGTATAGAAAGGTTTCCTTTCATTCAGAATTAAAAGTTTCTTCAGGGATTAAGAAATGAAAAAATTAGTTTTAGCAACATTATGCAGTATTGCTTCTGCACAGGCATTTTCAGCAGAAGCATCTGAAGACCGGATGCAGTTTTTAGAATCACAGTTAAAGCAAATCCAGGCTGAACTGGAACAACAAAAAGCAGCGCAACTCGCGCTAAAGACCCAGCAGGAAGAAGCCAAAGCCCAAGACTCTAAAACCCTGAGTTCAATGGTTGACAATGTCGATGTTTATGGTTTGATCCGCTTTGATGGTGCAGTCGATTTCAAAAGTACGACTGAAGCCCGTGGCCGAACTATTAACCAGATCAATAAAGTGCCTTTTACTGAACCGGATTCTGTACGTTCCGATTTTACTGCGGCTGCCAGCCGAATTGGTTTTCTAGCCAAAGATCTAGGTGGAAACCCGAATGTTTCTGCTCGTTTAGAAGCCGACTTCTGGACCAACAATGGTAAAGGCGATGGTGGATTACGTATCCGTCATGCACATTTAAAATATTATAACTGGACATTTGGTCAGGCCTGGTCATTGATGTCTACACCAGAGATTAGCACTGAAGCTGTCGATTACAGCTTGTTCCTGGGTGGATCAGTCTTACGTACCCCTCAGGTGAGCTATGCTTTCAAACTTGATCCGGAAAATACCTGGAATGTCGGTCTGGAATATATGGCCGGTGGCGATCGTTCTTCTGCCTTACCTGCTTTAACCACTAAATATGTTCATCAATCAGGCCCTCTTCATTTATTAGCTCAAGGCTTTGTCAATCAAAAGCAGGCACAGATTGCGAAAGGCGATATCGAGAAAGTTGGCTGGGGTGTGGGAGTTGGTGGACGTTACCGTTTAGATGATCAAAACTCGATTCAAGGTAACTATTTCCATATGGTCGGTGATCAGCGTATTGCAGCTTTCTTGACTCAAGGTTCAACAACTGATGGCGCTGCCTGGGGTGGAGATTATTCAGTCGATCCAATCAATAATGAACTTTTGCTCAATGAGTTCAATAGTATAAATATTGGCTTCACGCATAAATTTACGCCGAAACTACGTAGTAGTATTAATGCCAGCGTGGTTGATTTTGATGATTCTAGCGATTATGCCAAAGCCAATCCGGAAACCAATAAGCGCTTAACCGACTATGTGGCTAACGTGATCTATTCTCCTGTTCCAAAGATTAATTTGGGTGCAGAATATCATCATGGCAAGCGTGAAACCTTTGACAATAAGGAAGCAGATATTTCGCGTATCAACCTCTCTGCCAACTATAGTTTTTAAAGCCTCAGGAGACAAGGATGTCAGCCCAAGGGCAAATTTCACGCCGTTTCATGTTCATGATGGCAATGACCTGCGCACTCTGCGCAGGTTGTAACTATTTTAACCAGCCCCTGATTTATTCTATTGCAGAGGATCTGCAAATCAGTGTGGCTCAGTCTGGTTGGACTGTAGTACTGACCCAGATTGGCTATGCCACCGGATTATTTTTGTTTGTCCCTCTGGGTGATTTGTTTGAAAAACGGCTGTATATCTGTAGTTTGATGTTGTGTACCGGACTGGCGCTTATTGGGCTTTCAGCCAGTACCAATCTGCATATGTTGTATGGCTTTACCCTGCTCGCCTCTTTTTGTTCGATCACCACCCAGATTCTGATTCCCTTTGCCGCCAGCCTGTCGCAACGTGATAAAAGTGCCGAAGTCGTTGGCCTGCTCATGAGTGGTGTTCTGGTTGGTATTCTGTTTGCCCGTACCGTGGCCGGACTGATTTCTACTTTATGGTCCTGGCATGCGGTATACCTATTTAGTGGTTGTGCAATTCTTCTGCTAAGTCTGGCCATGTGGTTCCAGTTGCCGAGTGCCAAGAGCCAGTTACAGATGAATATATTGCAAATTTATCGCTCACTATTTACCTTTGCCCGAACAGAACCCATGTTGATCAGGCGTAGTATGATCGGCGGCTTGGGCTTTGGCATGCTGAGTATTATCTTTACTACCATGACTTTTATTCTGGCTGAAGCACCTTATCATTTTAACGATTTCCAGATTGGCCTCATGGGCATTGTGGGAGTGGTCGGCATCTGGTCCTCTCAGTGGACCGGTAAAATGATTGGCAGGCATCGGGAAAAATGGATTGCGCACCTAGCCACATGCGGACTGATTCTAGCCTGGATTCCCTTATTCTTTGCCCAGAATTATTTATGGATTTATATCCTGGGCTTGATTCTGGCTTATTTCGGAATTTCCTGTTTGCATGTCTTGAACCAGAATCTGGTCTATCGAATTTCAATGCAGGCTCGCTCGCGGATTAATGCCATCTATATGACCTGTTATTTTTCAGGTGCTGGTCTGGGAGCATTTTTATCGCTGCATTTATGGAAAAGCTATGGCTGGTCTGCCTGTGTCATTTTAGGTTTTATTTTTGCCCTATTGATCTTTGTAATTAACTATTATGATCTGAACCAAGAAAGAAATTTAGCCAATATTCAGCCTGAGCCCTAAATACTGTTAAAAACCATTGAGGGTTAAAAATCTTATTTTTATCCCGCTTTCTATGCTGAGCATACATTATAGAACTGATACGCTCATAAAGTAGGAAAATTCTTGAGGTCTGTTTCCCATTTCCTTCCTACCTGAAGAGCGGTTGAAAATATTGATATCTTAACTTTTTAGAGTTAATTCAATTTACTATTTTCCATTGCGAGATAAACAGGCTTCAATTCATTTAAAGGCGCGGGTTTTGCATAAAAGAAGCCCTGTAGCAGGTCACAGCCCTGTTGATAGAGCAAACTGGCCTGACTTAAGGTTTCGACACCTTCTGCAACAACTTCCAGATCCAGCTGATGTGCCAGATGAATAATGGATTGCACAATCGCAGCATCCTGACCATCGAGGGTCAGCTCTTCAATAAAACTACGGTCTAACTTGATTTGATTGATCGGCAAGCGGCGCAGATAACTGAGACTCGAATAACCTGTGCCAAAGTCATCAATGGCAACCTGTACACCTAAAGCACGCACCGCTTTCAAAATTTCTATGGTTCGATCTGCACCATTAATGATGACGCCTTCCGTAATTTCAATTTTAAGTAATTCCGGCGGTAATTGACTGAGTTCAAGCGCATGTTCAAGCACCTGCAAAAAGCCTGCTCTACGGAATTGCAAAGGAGAAATATTCACCGATACTGTGATCTGGCTATTATGCGTCTTGTTCCACTCGGCAATATCTAAACAGGCCTTTTCCAATACCCATTGACCTACGCTAATAATCTGCCCGGTTCTTTCTGCAAGCGGAATAAAAATCGCTGGGGAAATATAACCCTGCTGCGGATGGCACCAACGGATTAAAGCTTCTACACCTGTCACCAGCCCAGTTTCAGGATGAATCAGCGGCTGATAGAACAGGTCAAAATTTTCCTGATTGATCGCTTCCATGAGTTCCAGACGCAGATTCGTATAGTCTATTTCTGCGACAGGCTGCATTCTGGTTTTTTCATACCACTGCCACATATTACGACCTTGTCTTTTGGCTTCCTGCATCGCCAAAACAGACTGATAAATCAATTCAGAAGAATGATGAATTGAACTGTCATCTGCCACGATACCAATACTGGCACTTAAATGTATTTTGTACTGATCGACAATAAACAGCATGGAAAGAAGATCAAGAATTTCTCCGGCGATCGCCTCGACTTCAGTGTGCTCATCTGTCCCTGAGAGCAGTAAAATAAATTCATCTTCAGCGAAGCGGCATAGCACATTATTGCCTTGAACAAATTTTTGCAGCCGCTCGCCTACAATTTTGAGAATCTGGTCACCCACCAGATGACCTAAGCTGTCATTGATATTTTTAAAATCATCCAGATCTATATACAGCAAGACTAAAGGTTGTGAGCTCTCGTGCTGTGCTTCAAAAATATTTTCCAGAATCTGTTTGAATGCATACTGGTTCGGTAAACCGGTTAAATGGTCATGGGTATGCTGATGCTGAATATATTCTTCGTGAATACGTTGCTGAGTAATATCTTCCTGAATCCCCAAAAAATGGGTGCAGGTTCCTGTCTGGTCAAAAATAGGACCTATGGTTAAACGATTCCAGAACCAGCTACCATCTTTACAGTAACTTTTTATAGTCACCTGAATTTCTTTTTGTTCTTTGACCGCTTGCTTGAGTAATGCAATCTGATCCGGATCAGTATCTGGACCCTGTAAGAAAAAGCAGCTTTGCCCTAGTACTTCTGCTGCCGTATAACCGGTGAGCTTTAGAAAAGCTGGATTCACATACACCATTAGCCTTTCTTCAGAGACATCGGTAATAAAAAGACTATTCGGACTAGCCTCTACCCCACGTTTTAATAATCGTAGAGACTCCTTGTTTTCACGCGATACAGTAATATCTCGGGCAATGCCAATAATACCGGTGACTTTCTGATTTTGAATAATCGGTAAATTGGTCAGATCCAGCCATAAGATATCGCCTGCAACATTATAAATTGGAAGTTCATAATGTTGAGATTTACCTTGCGCTGCTTCTGAAAATGAAACATTCGCAAGTTCATGGAATTCGGGCGGTATGAAGGCACAATAGTGCTGACCATGAATTTGCGCTTTAGAAAAACCTGTAATTTCTTCGCAAGCAATATTGGTATTAAGCACATGTCCCTGCAGGTCAAGTTCAAAAATAATATCTGGATGATAGGTATAAAATGAGCTGTATTTTTCATTAAGCTCATGTCTTTTTTGACGTTCCTGATCAAGCTCGATTGCGAGGGCAACTAATTTTGCCGCTTGCTGTAAAAGCTGAATATGATGTTCAGTCGGTATTTTCGGTGTTCGATAATAAGTGGCAAACGTTCCGTACAAAATATCTGAAGCATTAATAATCGGCATAGACCAGCAGCTAGACAATTTTTCTGCATTTACCAAAGCACGGTAAGACTGCCAGTTTGGGTCTTTCATTAAATTCGGACTAATGACCAACTGACGTAAGAAAGCAGCTACGCCACACGATCCTTGATTTGGCCCAATTTTCAAATCTTGAATAGCATTACAGTACTCTTTTGAAAAGTGCTGTTTGCCACTTATAACATTTAAAGTTTGGGTGTCATCTTGATAGAGCATAATGGTGACAAGCGCATCTGGAATGCGCGATTCAAGCCACTGGCTAATGACATCGAGGATAGGCTTAAGTTCAGTATGGCGACCAATCAGATTAAAAATATGAAAAATTTCTTGATCATCACAATTATTATTCATTCAGACTATCATCTTCCTTAGCTTGTTAACATTTTAGACTTATTATTAAAATAATCATTAGCAAAAGTTTGTATTTATATCTTTAAAATACGGAAATATGGTCAATATTACGTGTATTTGATAATAATTCTAAAATTTAAAAATCACAGCCGAAGCTGTGATCTAAAACTATACTTTTACTTAATCAGAATATTGCGGACTTATTTTTAGGCTGCTTGTTGACGACTGTCCACTAATTTACAGCCTGTCTGCTGTTGTAATTCTTCAAAGCTTAAGCCATCCACTATTTCAATAACCTGAGCTTGTCGGTCTTTTAATTCAATCACACACAAATCAGTATAAATACGGTTGACACAATGTTTACCTGTTAGAGGATAAGTCAGTTCTTCAACAATTTTTGCCTCACCGTTTTTGGTCACATGTTCCATGCAAACATAGACACAGCGAGCACCCACTGCCAGATCCATCGCACCGCCTACAGCAGGTACAGCATCAGCATTACCGGTATGCCAGTTCGCCAGATCACCATTAATAGCCACCTGAAAAGCACCCATGATACAGATATCCAGATGCCCGCCTCGCATGATATCGAAAGAGTCCGCAGAATTCATAAAACTGCCACCTTGCAACATGCTTACGAGTTCTTTACCGGCGTTAATCAGGTCATCATCTGCCTGTTCGGGATCACTCAATGCAGCAAAACCTAAAACGCCATTTTCCGAGTGCAGAATTACTCCTTGTTCAGGTTTTAAATAACCAGCTACGCGTGTCGGCAAACCAATACCCAAATTTACAAAAGAGCCAGTTGGAATGTCTTGTGCAACTTTGGCCACAATCTGTTCACGTGTACGTTTTTGAATATTCATTATTTAATATCTCCAACTTTGACCACATGCTGTACAAAAATCCCTGGCGTTACGATGATCTCTGGATCAAGCTCCCCCAGTTCCACAACTTGATGGACTTGTGCAATGGTGGTTTTTGCTGCTTTGGCCATGATCGGACCAAAATTCCGTGCTGCCTTACGGTAGGTTAAGTTGCCCCACTGATCTGCCTGATTGGCATACACAAAGGCATAATCAGCATGAATCGGATATTCCAGCACATAGTTTTTTCCATTAATATTTCGGGTTTCTTTACCTTCAGCAATTTTGGTACCAAAACCGGTTGGAGTAAAAACAGCCCCTAAGCCAGCACCGGCTGCCTGAATACGACAGGCCAGATTGCCTTGTGGCACCAGTTCCAGCTCAACTTTTCCTGCCTTGTACAGGTCTTCAAAGACGGTTGAGTTATTGGCCCGCGGGAATGAACAGATCATTTTTTTAACCAGTCCAGACAACAGCAGATTGGTTAACCCACGATCTCCGGAAGCAGCATTGTTGTTAATAATAGTCAAGTCTTTAGGACCAAGATCAATTAATGCTTCGATTAATTCTACCGGCTGACCTGCCAGGCCAAAACCACTAGTCATAATGTGTGCACCATCGGGAATTTGCTTGAGTACTGTCTCGATATCCTGTGTGATTTTATTCATCATATTGCTTCCTAGCATGTTCTATCTATATTGCAATTGCAGATTAATCTGCCTTTTGCGGATCAAATAAGCGGTCTTTAATAAAGAAAGCGGGAATTAGACCGCAAAGAAAATAGGCAATGCCCATAATCAGTAAGCCCGTACCAATTGAGCCTCCTTGAGCAAAATAGCCAATAGTAAGAGGTGCAAATACAGCACCCAGTCGGCCCACGTTATAGGCACCGCCCACGGCTGTTCCACGTACTTTGGTGGAGAAGCTTTCTGTCATGTAAGTCGCATTAATACCGTATGGAATACCATAGAGAAAACCGAAAAATAACATCAGCCAGAGGATGTTATCCGGCGTATTACCAAAGACAATCACAGGGATAAAAATTGCAGTACCCATGGTACCAAAAGCAAATACCGCACGACGGCCAATCCGGTCAGCGATGAAACCGGCAATAACTTTGGTACACATCATGATCAGGAAAGTCCCGATCATATACATGGTCATTTCTTTAAACTTGATTCCCAGATCAGTCTCTAAATAGGCCGGTAGCCAGTTACTGACTCCATAATAGCCAAACTGTAAAAATGCGGTACTGAAGGACCAGAGGATAAACATGCGACGGCTGAGTGCATCTTCAAAAATCATTTTAAAAGTATTTTTTGGTTTTTCCTGAACAATACCACTGGCTTTTGCATCCAGGCGGGCCTGACGTGCTTCTAACCAAGCTTTCGGTTCAGGCACCAAGAAGTACATCGCGAAGGCCAGTACAATTGGAATAATGGCAATATAATAGAGGTATCGCCAGCCAAATTCAGGCAATAGCCATCCAGCCAGAACAGTTGCGACCACCGAGCCTAAAGTCCAGCCAGTCATGAGCGTTGCCAATACTGTAGAGCGATATTTGGTGGGTACATACTCTGCCATGAGTGTATTACAGGCAATATATAGAGCACCTAGTCCAATCGCAGACGTAAAGCGCAGCCATTTGAACTGATCATAACTTTCCACGAATCCCAGCCAGAAGGTTAATGAAGAAAATAATGCGATGGCGATGACGATCACACGAACCCGGCCAAAACGGTCACATGCCCACCCGCCAAAAAAACCGCCGATAGCCATGCCTGCAAGTGTCCAGCTTCCTAAAGCACCGGCCTGCATATTACTTAATGAAAACTCTTGTTTCAGACTGGTCAGACTGTATGCTAATAATGCAATATCAGCACCATCAACCAGTAATGCCAAAAATGAGAAGATAAAGGCCAGAATCCAGACTTTTTGCTTGGGTTCGTTTCCATCTTCCACTGGGTGTCGTTGTGAACTGATCGTATCCATAATGCTCTTTCTACTTTTCGGCACTCCTGTGCCTTTTTAAAACGTATATTTCACTTAATTATTTAGTTGAAATATAGAATATTTACTGATCATTACCACGCTTGAACAAGGTGGTATGAAGATGATTTTCAAAGTTCTTAATAAATTTTCTCTGCAGAAATCACGTAGCAATACATTGAAAGATGTGATTAAGCACAATTCTTAAACCCGTAAAACAATCTAGCCAGCAATGCTGGCTAGAAGTTGATGTCAGATTTAGTTGCAAAAGGCTGCGATTCCGGTTTGTGCACGACCTAAAATCAAGGCATGTACATCATGGGTACCTTCATAGGTATTTACCACTTCCAGATTAACCAGATGACGGGCCACACCGAATTCATCAGAAATCCCGTTACCGCCCATCATGTCACGGGCCAAACGGGCAATATCCAGTGCCTTGCCACAGTTATTACGCTTAATTAAAGATGTACCTTCAACTGAAGCAATGCCCTCATCTTTCATGCGGCCAAAACGTAAAGCCACCTGTAAGCCAAGGGCAATTTCAGTTTGCATGTCTGCCAGTTTTTTCTGGATCAGCTGATTCGCAGCGAGTGGTCGGCCAAACTGTTTACGGTCCATGGTGTACTGATGTGCGGTATGCCAGCAGAATTCTGCAGCTCCCATGGCACCCCATGCAATCCCGTAACGCGCACTGTTCAAGCAGGTAAAAGGCCCTTTTAAACCACGCACTTCCGGAAATGCATTTTCTTCCGGAACAAAGACGTTATCCATCACAATTTCACCGGTGATTGAGGCACGTAAACCCACTTTACCGTGAATCGCTGGAGCAGAAAGCCCTTCCCAGCCTTTTTCTAAAATAAAGCCACGAATGTCACCGACATTACCTTCGGCAGAAACTTCTTTGGCCCAAACTACAAATACATCGGCAATCGGACTATTGGTAATCCACATTTTTGCGCCAGTTAAACGGTAACCACCCTCGACTTTTTTAGCACGGCTAATCATGCTGCCCGGATCCGAACCATGATCCGGCTCGGTCAAGCCGAAGCAACCAATATATTCACCGGTTGCTAATTTTGGTAAATACTTCTGCTTTTGCTCTTCAGAACCAAATTCATTAATTGGCACCATCACCAGAGAGCTTTGTACGCTGGCCATTGAGCGATAACCTGAATCGACACGTTCAACTTCACGAGCAATCAGACCATAACTGACATAATTTAAACCTGCACCACCGTACTGTTCAGGAATAGTTGGGCCTAGCAGACCAAGTTCACCCATCTCACGGAAAATAGCCGGATCGGTTTTTTCATGGCGGAACTGTTCCAGTACACGCGGCATCAGTTTGTCTTGACAGTACGCTGCCGCTGCATCGCGGATCATACGCTCTTCTGACGTCAGTTGCTGTTCGATTAAAAACGGGTCTTGCCAATCAAATCTAATTTTTGTCGTCATTTTAATATTTCCTTATTTTAAAATTATGAGATTAGGCGGTTGCTTGTTTAATCATTTCACGCGCAATAATAATTTGCTGGATTTGTGTGGTTCCTTCATATAAACGGAACAGACGCACATCACGGTAGAAACGTTCAATTGAATATTCACTGATATAACCCGCTCCACCATGAATCTGCAAACAGCGATCAGCTACTCGACCACACATTTCAGTTGCAAACATTTTGGCACAAGAGGCTTCAGTCGTAACATTTTGGCCAGCATCACGCAGACGTGCAGCATCCAGCACCATACATTTGGCTGCATAAATCTCGGCTTTGGAGTCTGCCAACATACCTTGAATTAGCTGGAAATTCGCAATGGGCTGACCAAACTGTTTGCGTTCCACTGCATAGTTAAGTGCGTCTTCTAGCATGCGCTCAGCCATGCCGACGCTATAACCGGCAATGTGCAGACGGCCCTTATCCAGAACGCGCATTGCTGTTTTAAAGCCGATCCCTTCTACACCGCCAATCAGCTGATCTTTATGTACTTTACAGTTATCAAAAATTACATCACAGGTATAGGAACCATGTTGGCCCATTTTTTTGTCAATTTTCCCTAGGCTTAAACCAAGTGTGCCTGCTTCGACTAGAAATGCTGAAATACCGCTCGCACCTTTAATCTCTTGATTGGTACGTGCCATCACGGTAAATGTCGTGGCACGTGGTGCATTGGTGATAAAGCGTTTAGTTCCGTTTAAAATATAATAATCGCCGTCTTTGACTGCACTGGTTTTTAAAGCAGCAGCGTCTGAGCCGGAATCCGGTTCGGTCAAACAGAATGAACCAATAATTTCGCCCGTTGCATAACGCGGTAAATATTTCTGTTTTTGTTCTTCTGTACCGTCGATAATGATGCCACTTGAGCCAATGCCGTTGTTAGTACCAATTAAAGAGCGGAATGCAGCTGATGTATGACCTAACTCCATCGCGACCAGAATTTCTTCTTCCATGGTAATGCCTAAACCACCATATTCTTCTGGAATCGTCAGGCCAAACAAGCCCAGCTCTTTCATCTGTTCCACAATATGTTCAGGAATGGCGTTGTTCTCTTCTACTTCATGCTCAAGAGGCACCAGTTCATTTTTTACAAAATCGCGAATCGTTGACAGAAGTTGGTCTAGCATTTCCGGATCACGAATCATATGAATCTCCATGGATATAATTTAGGTAAATTCCTTTACCCTTATTTTTGTTTCGTATTACGAAATAAATAATCATATAAAATCATTTTGAGCAAGTGAAATTATTAAAAATTTTATATTTTAACTAAAAAATGAAATTTTTCTGGTATTCCAGTTGATTTGTGTTTAATATTTAATTTCACGATACGAAATATTTTGATGAGTGATTATTCTATTTATCAGTTTTTTTTGAATAGATAATTAAACCTTTTTTCTTGCTGTAATATTTATCGATCACTGACTCTTTCGGAGAAATCGAAACTTTTTAAATATATTGGCTACGTGTTAAACCTAAAAAACTAGATGATTTTATATTGTCTTCAAAGTTGGGTAACAGGATTCTTTTCGACCACAAATAATTTCGGCACTTTTTCCTATATTTTATCTTTTGTAGAAGTGTTTTATTTTGTATCGTGAAATTATGTTGCTATCATATTCATTAATTTAACTTTAATTGCCCTGACCATGACAAAAAATAAAACTGGTGAAATTCCCAACTTTGATGAAATCCGTTTAGATCCGATTTCACATATTCATAGAGAAAATAATCCTCAATTTATTGCGTCTATTGCGCGTGGATTGGAAATCTTACGTTGCTTTTCAGCGACCAATCAATTGCTTGGCAATCAGGAAATTGCACAATTAACCAACTTACCCAAGCCAACTGTGGCCCGTATTACCAGCACCCTGGTTTCTTTAGGTTATTTAAAACAACTACCGAATACCACGAAATATCTGTTGGATGTTGGGGTATTGGCTTTAGGCTATGCAGCTTTGAGTAATATTTCTGCACGTACTCAGGCCTATCCATTTATGGAAGAAATGTCACGCTATTCCCAAGCCCCTGTGGCAATGGCTACCCGTGACCGTCTCAGCATGATTTATCTGGAAGTAGTACATACAGAATCGACACTGACTATGCGCCGCCCTGTCGGTTCGACTTTACCGATTCATAGTAGTGCCATGGGACGTGCCTGTCTGGCAGCGATGGATGTAAAGGAACGCGAATATTTATTTGACGCGATCAAGAAAAGAAACGAAGATCAATGGCCAACCATCAAGCGTAATCTGGAACGTGCAATCCGTGATTATCAGGATTATGGCTATTGTCTGTCTTTAGGTGACTGGGCAAAAGATGTGAATTCCGTGGCAGTTCCGTTGGTTCACCCCAAACATGGGATATTAACGTTTAACTGTGGTGCCCCAAGTTATCTGTTAAATCAGGAAAAACTGGAAAATGAAATTGGACCGCGTCTGATTCACATGGTGAATAATATTGCAATGAATCTCAATAACATATAAAAAAATTAATTATCAGAGCGACATTAAGTCGCTCTTTTTATTGAATACCCAATCTACACATCTTCTTCCTTTATCCAGAATTCTCAGCAAACCTTTTTAATGCTGCGAAATAGATAAGATTTAAAAAAGATAAAGTCCTATTTCAAATAAAAAGATCAAAAATAAGCTTCATAACCGATTTAGATAATGCTATAAATATCGTATAGCGAAATTGGATTTTATATTATGGAAGATATAACAAGAGAATCGATGGAGTTTGACGTCGTCATCGTAGGCGCAGGCCCTGCGGGTCTTTCTGCTGCGATCAAAATCCGTCAACTTGCAATTGAAAACAACTTAAACGATTTGTCCGTTTGTGTCGTAGAAAAAGGCTCCGAAGTCGGTGCGCATATTCTGTCTGGTGCTGTGCTTGAACCGCGTGCCATGAACGAGCTGTTTCCGGACTGGAAAGAACAGGGTGCCCCGCTGAATGTCCCGGTGACTGAAGATAAAACCTTCTTCCTGCTGTCAGATGAAAAATCACAGGAAGCACCGCACTGGATGGTGCCTAAAACCATGCATAACGATGGCAACTATGTCATTTCACTGGGCAATGTGGTGCGCTGGTTAGGCCAGAAAGCGGAAGAACTGGAAGTGTCGATCTTTCCGGGCTTTGCCGCGTCTGAAATTCTGTATCATGCCGATGGTACAGTCAAAGGCATCCAAACCGGTGATATGGGTATTGGTAAAGATGGCGAACCAACGCATAACTTTACCCCGGGTTATGAACTGCATGCCAAATACACGATTTTTGCTGAAGGCTGCCGTGGTCACCTCGGTAAGCGTTTAATCCAGAAATTCAACCTGGACAAGGATGCGGATCCGCAACATTACGGTATTGGCATTAAAGAGTTGTGGGAAATCGATCCGGCTAAACACAAACCGGGTCTGGTCATGCATGGTGCCGGCTGGCCGCTTTCTGAAACCGGTTCTTCAGGCGGCTGGTGGCTGTACCACGCTGAAAACAACCAGGTGACCTTGGGCATGATCGTGGATCTGTCCTACACCAACCCGCATATGTATCCATTCATGGAAATGCAGCGCTGGAAAACCCATCCTTTAATCAAGCAGTATCTGGAAGGTGGCAAGCGCATTTCTTATGGTGCCCGTGCCGTGACCAAAGGTGGTTTTAACTCGCTACCAAAATTCACCTTCCCGGGCGGTTCTTTAATTGGGGATGATGCCGGCTTCCTGAACTTTGCCAAAATCAAGGGCTCACACACTGCAATGAAATCCGGCATGCTCTGCGGTGAAGCGGTATTTGAGGCCATTGCTGCCGGTGTAGAAAAAGGCGGTGATCTGGCGGTAGCACGTGTAGTGGAAGGCGAAGATTTCTTTGTGAAAGAACTCACCGCATATACCGACAAGTTCAACAACAGTTGGTTAAAAGAAGAGCTGTATAACTCGCGTAACTTTGGCCCGGCAATGCACAAGTTCGGTCAATGGATCGGTGGTGCATTTAACTTTATCGACCAGAACGTGTTTAAAGTGCCGTTCACCCTGCACGATCTGGTTCAAGATCATGCTGCGTTAAAAACCCAGGCAGCTGAAAGTTTCAAGCCGACCTATCCAAAACCGGATGGCAAGCTGACCTTTGACCGTCTGTCTTCAGTGTTTGTATCGAATACGGTCCATGAAGAAAACCAGCCAGCGCATTTGAAACTGACTGATCCATCCATCCCGGTTGAAGTGAATCTGCCGACATGGGACGAGCCTGCACAGCGTTACTGCCCGGCGGGTGTGTATGAAATTATGGAAAATAATGACGGTTCCAAGCGTTTCCAGATCAATGCAGCCAACTGTGTGCACTGCAAGACCTGTGATATCAAGGATCCGTCACAGAACATCACCTGGGTGACACCGGAAGGTGGTGGTGGTCCGAATTACCCTAATATGTAAGGTAATTCCTGTGAAGGAGAAAAATACATCTATTTCTCACATTCACATACCCAATCTTGAAGCAGTTAGTATTAACACTTCACTTTAATTTTTTAGGTAATCCCAGTTCCCTCGGGAGCTGGAATTAATAAGCTAGAATAGAAATAATAGAAAAGATTGCATATAGGGTCAGAGATAAAAATGGCCTATTCGAAACCGAGTAAGCCATCTTTAAGATTTAAAACAAATAACGAAAATTTTTAGTCATTCATCTATGGATTATTGCTGAGCCACAAACTTGGCACGCGCTGCATGCAATTTCTTATAGCTGTCAATCAGGCGTAAATGACGGTCCAGTCCTTCAAGCTGCATATTGGTTTCGGTCAAACCATAGAAACGAACTGTGCCTTCGATTGAACCTAGAACGGCATCCATACGGGCATCACCAAACATACGACGGAAGTTGTGTTCATAATCTTCCAGTTCCATTTCATTATCCAGAATGACTTCCAGAACGACATTCATGCACTGGTAGAACAGGCCACGTTCAACGGTATTGGTATTGAACTGCAGGAACTGCTCAACCAGATCTTTGGCTTCTTCAAATTGCTGTAAAGCTACATAAATCAGAAGTTTCAGTTCCAGAATCGTCAGTTGGCCCCATTCAGTATTTTCATCGAACTCGATACCGATCAAGGTTTTGATTTCGGTATAGTCATCCTCATCTGCTTCTTCCAGACGCTCAACCAATGCTTCCAATTGTTCATCATCCAGACGGTGCAGATTCAGGATATCTTCACGATATAACAAAGCCTTGTTGGTATTGTCCCAAACCAGATCTTCTACCAGATAAATTTCCGAATAGCCCGGTACCAGAATACGGCAAGCTGTTGCACCTAGATGCTGATACACCGCCATATAAACTTCATGGCCCATGTCTTCCAGAATTGTGAATAATTCCTGAGCTTCATCCGCATTCGAGTTTTGACCGTTATTAGTGAAATCCCACTCGACAAAATCATAATCTGATTTCGCGCTGAAGAAACGCCAAGACACCACACCGCTTGAGTCAATAAAATGTTCGACGAAGTTATTCGGTTCAGTTACTGCATTGCTGCTAAAAGTTGGTTTTGGCAGATCATTCAGACCTTCAAAACTACGGCCTTGTAAAAGTTCAGTCAGACTGCGTTCTAATGCTACTTCAAAGTTAGGATGGGCACCGAATGAGGCAAATACACCGCCGGTACGCGGGTTCATCAAGGTAACGCACATGACCGGGAACTGACCGCCTAGTGAAGCATCTTTGACCAGAACCGGGAAGCCCTGTTCTTCCAGACCTTTAATGCCTTCAACAATTTTTGGATATTTTGCCAGAACATGTTCAGGCACATCCGGTAGTGCCAGTTCACCTTCCAGAATTTCACGTTTTACCGCACGCTCAAAAATTTCAGACAGACATTGTACTTGCGCTTCAGCCAAGGTATTCCCGGCGCTCATCCCGTTACTTAAGTAAAGGTTTTCGATTAGATTTGATGGGAAATAAACGGTTTCACCATCAGATTGACGTACAAATGGCAGTGAGCAGATGCCACGTGCTTTATTACCAGAGTTGGTATCATAAAGATGGATACCCAATAATTCATCTTCAGGATCATAAATTTCACGGGTATGTTCATCTAAAACTTCTGCAGGTAGTTCGCCATTCGGACCTGGCTGGAACCATTTTTCATCTGGATAATGCACAAATTCGGCATTGGCAATATCCTCACCCCAGAACTGGTCGTTATAGAAGAAGTTACAGTTCAGACGCTCAATAAATTCACCCAAAGCAGATGCCAGCGCACTTTCTTTGGTCGAACCTTTACCGTTGGTAAAGCACATTGGCGACTGCGCATCACGAATATGCAATGACCAGACATTCGGCACGATATTACGCCAAGACGCAATTTCAATCTTCATGCCGAGGCCTGCCAGAATGGCAGACATATTGGCAATGGTTTCTTCCAGCGGCAGGTCTTTACCTGGAATGAAAGTCGTATGATCAGAAGCCAGACTTGGCATCAATAAAGCTTGAGCATCCGCATCAATGCTTTCCACTTCTTCAATGACAAATTCAGGACCGGTTTGAATTACTTTCTTGACAGTACAACGATCAATCGAACGTAAAATCCCTTGGCGGTCTTTTTCAGAAATATCAGCCGGCAGTTCCACCTGAATTTTAAAAATCTGTTTATAGCGGTTTTCAGGATCAACAATATTGTTTTGCGAAAGGCGGATATTATCAGTCGGAATGTCACGTGCTGCGCAATAGACTTTGACAAAATAAGCCGCACAAAGTGCTGATGACGCCAGAAAATAATCGAATGGGCCGGGTGCCGAACCATCGCCTTTATAGCGGATCGGCTGATCGGCAATCACCGTGAAGTCATCGAACTTGGCTTCCTGGCGAAGATTATCGAGATAATTGACCTTAATTTCCATGTGGATACCTAAATATTCTTATGTGCCGTCACGGACAGATAAGATGCTGAATCTGAATATACAAGCCGGTTCACGGAGGAGAACTTGAATGAAAAATAGAAAATGGTCAGGTTATACCATTTGACGAAGTGTCTGGATAACGCTGCCGAGAATGGGCGCTATTATAGAATTATTTTATGAAATTGATAATATTTGTCTGAAATTCTGGCAGATTAAACCAGATCCTCAGTCTTTCCTGAGCTGCCGGAGCATGAATCAACTTCAAGTCATGGCTTATACTATTAATCAAAGTTGCAGATAAGGCAGATTTTCACCCGCCTAGTCTGAATGATTTCATAATTTTAAAAATCATAACTCAGTGCAAATACTGCAAGATTACGCTGCTTGTCATCATAGCGGTCATAACCGCCAAAGATATATTCACCTGACACACTCAACTGCGGTAAAAGCGCATAACTGAGTCCGGCAGAAGCATAACGAAAGGCAAACTGCTTTTCGGTATCGCCCAGTTCACCGCCCTCATATTTGCCTTCATCGTTAAAATAGCTTCCTGCTGCTGTAATGCTGGCATTGAGACGATCATTCAACTGATGGTTCAGGTTAAGCGTATAAAAAGTATCGCCCTGATTGGCATAAGCCACATCATACAGATAGGTCGATACGCTGGCGCCGATACTGGTTTGATCATTCAACGCACGACTTACATTTAAGCCTAACTCATTTCCAGTGGTGTTCTCACCGCCCGGATAATAATAGGTCGCATTCCATAAATCCCAGTCATAATTTTCGCTGCTATAGGTATAACCCAGCAGAAAATCATGCTCGAATTTGTCTGAACGATGTCCCGGACGCCCCTGCACTTCTGCATAAGAGTATCCAAGCGTAGATCCCCAATATCCAACATAAAAATTGCCATAAGCCAGATTCAATGCAGCCTGTACAGCAAGGTCGTCATTTTCAGGTGCATTGGTCAAACCACGGGAGACGTACTTGGAGACCACACTCAAGTTTCCGCTTGCTTCTATTTTTTTTACTTCCGCATCATCAGCATAACAGTAAAAACTTGAAACAGCAGCACAGCCAAACAGCACTGTTTGATTGAATATTTTCATAAAATATAAATTGTATTAAGCAAAGCCGGAGATAAAACGAAAGCAGTCGAGATTTTATCTCCGTTTTGGGGAAAAAATTGAAATTCGTTTTACTCCTGCTTTACTAGACGACAGGAATAAAACCATGATTTAAGCGCGAGGCGCCTTGTAAAAAGGTGCAGATGAAGGCGCAAGAGGAGGTTTGCCACGAATATGGTCTGCCAGTTTTTCAGCGATCATAATCGTAGTTGCATTGAGGTTGCCGGTAATGATCAAAGGCATTATCGAGGCATCAATCACACGCAGACCCTGCATTTCATGTACGCGTCCATAACCATCGACAACCGCCATGTCATCCTCACCCATTTTACAGCTACACGATGGATGATACGCGGTTTCTGCATGATTACGAACAAATTCATCAATTTCAGCATCTGTTTGTAGATGTTTTCCCGGACTGATTTCTTCACCACGATAGGGATCCAATGCCGGCTGATGCATAATTTCCCGGGTAATGCGGATGGCATCGCGGAATTCGCGCCAGTCCTGTTCAGTACTCATATAGTTGAACAGAATACTTGGATGTTCAAACGGATCTTTGGATTTCAGGCGAACCCGACCACGAGATGGTGAACGCATGGAACCGACATGAGCCTGGAAGCCGTGTTCATGAATAGCATTGGTCCCATTATAGTTAATCGCCACTGGCAGGAAGTGATACTGGATGTTTGGCCATTCAAACTCATCCGAAGAACGGATAAAGCCACCCGCTTCAAACTGGTTGCTGGCACCAATGCCTTTACCCAGGAATAACCATTCTGCGCCAATCATGGGCTGGTTATACCATTTTAATGCTGGGTATAAGCTGACCGGTTTTTTGCACTTATATTGTAAGTACATTTCCAGATGGTCTTGCAGGTTTTCACCCACACCCGGCAGGTCCTGAACCACCGGAATATCCAGACTTTTTAACAGTTCGGCCGGACCTACACCGGAGCGTTGCAGGATTTGCGGCGAGGCAATTGCACCTGCACATAGCAATACTTCACGGTCTGCAAAGACCTGAATCGGCTGTAAGGTATTTTGTCCTTCAAAATATTCCACACCAATCGCCTGATTACGATTAAACAGAATACGGTTGGTCATGGCGTGGGTAATAATCGTGAGATTATCCCGGCCTTTGGCTATATCGAGATAACCACGTGCTGTACTGGAACGACGGCCTTGCGGCGTTACAGTACGGTCCATCGGCCCGAAACCTTCCTGCTGATAGCCATTCAGGTCATCAGTACGTGGATAACCGGCTTGAACCCCAGCTTCGACCATGGCATGAAACAGCTCATTATTACCATTCTTAGGCGTTGCGACTGAAACCGGGCCTGAATCGCCATGATAGTCATTGCCGCCAATATCGCGGGTTTCAGCTTTTTTGTAATAGGGTAGACACTGCGCATAGTTCCAGTGTTCCAGACCTTTAAGGCTGGCCCACTGTTCCAGATCCATAGCATTACCACGGATATAGCACATGCCATTAATCAGTGAAGATCCGCCCAGACCTTTACCACGGCCGCATTCCATACGGCGATTGTTCATGTGGGGTTCTGGATCGGTCAGATAGGCCCAGTTATAACGGCGTCCTTGTAAAGGATAAGCTAAAGCAGCCGGCATCTGGGTTCTAAAATCCAGACGATAGTCCGGGCCACCTGCCTCAAGTAATAGCACCTTAGTATCTGGATCTTCAGTTAAACGCGCTGCCAGAACATTACCCGCAGAGCCCGCACCGATAATAATATAGTCGTAATTCATCAAATCCCCCTTATGCGCTAAATACAGATTGGAAAGGACTGAGTTCGACCTGAACCGATTTGGTCTGGGTGTAATGCTGCAAGGTCACAAGCCCATTTTCACGTCCAACACCGGAATGTTTATAACCACCGACAGGCATTTCTGCAGGCGATTCACCCCAGGTATTGATCCAGCAGATACCCGCTTCTACCTGATGAATAATTCGGTGTGCACGGGCTAAGTCTGGTGTGACGACACCTGCAGCCAGACCATAATCGGTATCATTGGCACGACGAATGGCTTCTTGCTCGGTGTCATAACTCAGGATGCTCATGACTGGACCGAAGATTTCTTCACGTACAATGGTCATGTCATCACGGCAGTCGGTAAATACGGTTGGCAGGACATAAGCTCCTTGGACAAACTGTTCATCCTTAGCACGGCCGCCGCCACATAATAGGCGTGCCCCTTCTATCTTGCCTTTTTCGATATAGCCCAGCACTTTTTCCATATGCTCAAAGCTGGAAACCGGACCGAAATTGGTTTCAGGATCAAGTGGATCACCCATACGGATATGTTCAACACGCTGCAAAATCTTTTCTTCAAATTCTGCTTTCAATGCCAAAGGCACAAATACGCGAGTACCGTTGGTACACACCTGACCGGAACTATAGAAATTGGCCATCATGGCAATATCGGCCGCCAAATCCAGATCGGCATCTTCACAGATAATCAGCGGAGACTTACCGCCCAGCTCCATCGTGACTTCTTTCAGGCTAGAATTTGCAGCTTGCGCCATGACCTTTTTGCCGGTAGAAACGCCACCGGTAAACGACACTTTGGCAATATCAGGATGCGAAGTCAGATAACCACCAATTTCACCACTGCCGGTAACCACATTAAAGACACCATGCGGCACACCTGCTTCAGTATAAATTTCTGCCAGTTTTAATGCAGTTAAAGGCGTCACTTCACTGGCTTTAAAGATCATGGCATTGCCTGCTGCCAGTGCAGGTGCAGATTTCCATAATGCGATCTGAATCGGGTAATTCCATGCACCAATCCCGGCGACCACACCCAAAGGTTCACGTCGGGTATAGACAAATGAACTGCTTCTGAGTGGGATTTGCTGACCTTCTAATGCTGGCAAAATACCTGCATAGTATTCAAGTACATCTGCACCTGTCGCAATATCGACGGTGGATGTTTCACTGAAAGCTTTACCACTGTCGAGACTTTCTAAACGCGCCAGCTCATCATTACGTTCACGGAGGATGGCAACAGCCTTGTTCAAAATACGCGAACGTTGAATCGCCGTCATTTCTGCCCAGACTTTTTGTCCTTTCTGTGCCGATTCAACAGCGCGATCGATATCTTTTCGCGTACACACTTGCACGTCTGCCAGAACTTCGCCTGTTGCAGGATTAATCGTTTGAAACGTGCTATTGGACGTTGCATCGACATATTGTCCATGAATATAAGGACGTTGCAGTTTGAATGTTGTCAATGGAATTTCCTCGCAGGTGGGTTATTTGAGTTGTTGCCGGATATATTCACTACACAGTTCAATCGGCAGTTCCGGGTCAATTTCGCCATTTACCAAAGCACCTCTTAACCAGAATCCATCAATCAATGCTGCCAGACCTTGAGCGGCTTTCTCTGCCTGGTCTTTATTCAACTTTTTCATGAATTCATATTTAAGGTTGGAATGTAAGCGGTAATGATTGATCTGCTGTAACCGATGTAACTCAGGTTGATGCAAACTGCTAGCCCAGAACGCCAACCAGACTTTCATGGCCGCCTTGTCGGTTTGTGGAGCAGCAAAATTACCACGTACGATCGCCAGTAAGCGCTGCTCCGGTAAGTCATCAACCTGTATCTTTATCTGTGCAACAGATTTACCCAATTGCTGCAATAAGTAACGCATTGTGGCTTCAATCAAGCCATTTTTACCTTGAAAATAATGACTTATGATGCCGGTTGAGACACCTGCCCTCTGAGCAATCTGACTAATTGAAGCTTCTGCAAAACCTAGCTCATTCACTGCAGCTAAGGTGGCATCGATCAGTTGCTGGCGACGGATCGGTTGCATACCAACTTTTGGCATAAGACTAACCTGAATAACGGATATAACAATAGAAAGTCACTCTGCTAAAGCAAATAGCTGAATGATGTAACAATTCATAAACGCTTTTTTAATTGAACGTTCAATTAATAAAAATTATAGTGCCAGCTCACCCTTGATGTACAGCGCAGTTTGTTTTGGATTTGCAAAAGTTTGTAATTCACGAAAACAAGGAAGCTTTACCGCAGGCTTTTGCTTTTAAATCACACTGCACTGTAGATCATCCGGCAACAACACGATGGTCATGGATTTATGCAAAAGAAAAATGAAGAGATGCAAGATGGTCTGAATAAAGTAGTTTTTTATTTTTCGGCGACACTTATTCTGCTGTTTTCTATCATTACCATTTTATTTAATGAACAAGCCAATCAAGTCATTATCAATATTTTAAACTGGGTCAGTCGTACCTTTAGCTGGTATTACCTGCTAGCGGCAACGCTGTATCTGGTTTTTATCGTCTTTATCGCCTGTTCCCGTTATGGCGAGATTAAATTAGGCCCCAAACATTCCAAGCCAGAATTTAGCCTGTTGAGTTGGTCGGCGATGCTATTTTCTGCCGGAATCGGGATTGACCTGATGTTTTTCTCAGTGGCGGAACCGCTTTCGCATTATATAAATCCGCCTGTAGGCGAAGGTGAAACCTTCGAAGCTGCGCGCCAGTCCATGGTATGGACCCTGTTTCACTACGGTTTAACCGGCTGGAGTATGTATGCACTGATTGGGGTCGCGCTAGGTTATTTCAGCTATCGCTATAATTTACCGCTCACCATCCGATCAGCACTCTATCCTATTTTTGGAAAAAAAATTAATGGTCCAATTGGCCATACTGTGGATACGGCTGCAGTACTCGGCACGATTTTCGGGATTGCCACCACCTGCGGGATTGGCGTTGTGCAATTAAATTACGGCCTGCATGTATTGTTTGATTTACCAGAAAATATCTGGATTCAAACTGCACTCATCGCTGTTGCCGTGATTATTACTATTATTTCAGTCACTGCCGGTGTCAATAAAGGCATCCGGATCCTGTCTGAAATTAACATCTATGTATCAATTGGGCTGCTGCTATTTATTCTGTTTGTAGGCAATACCGAATTTTTATTAGCAGCCTTGATTCAGAATTTTGGTGACTATATCAGTCAGTTCCCAAAACTCTCTTTAACCAGTTTTCCTTTTGAACAACCGAAAGAATGGATGAATAGCTGGACCCTGTTCTTCTGGGCATGGTGGATCGCCTGGTCACCTTTTGTTGGTCTGTTCCTGGCCCGTATTTCCCGTGGTCGTACCATTCGCGAATTTGTCACCGGGACTTTGGTTATTCCTCTGTTATTTACCCTGACCTGGTTGTCTATTTTCGGTAACAGTGCTTTATACAGCGTGATTTTTGATGGTAATACTCAACTTGCTACGACAGTTTTAGAAAATCCGGCACATGGTTTTTATGATCTCTTGGCGCAGTATCCAGGCTTTATGTTTACTGCAGGTGTCGCCACCATTACCGGCTTACTGTTCTATGTGACCTCAGCGGACTCGGGGGCATTGGTATTGGGAAATTTCACGACCAAATTCACTAATATTGAACATGATTCACCGCGCTGGCTGAGTGTGTTCTGGGCCATTGCCATCGGTTTGCTGACTTTGGCAATGCTCATGGCGAATGGCGTAACAGCATTACAGAACACCACGATTATTATGGGCCTGCCTTTTAGTTTCGTGATTTTCTTTGTGATGGCCGGACTGTATAAGTCCTTGCGTCTGGAGGATTTTCGTCAGGCAAGCACCAGCCTGAATGCGGCACCTGTGGTCGGTAATGTGGATATTTTGAACTGGAAGAAGCGTCTGAGCCGGGTCATGCTGCATCCAAGCCTGTCCCAGACGCGGACCATGCTGGACAATGTTTGCAAACCAGCCATTGAGGCCGTTGCAACCGAGTTAATTGACAAAGGTATTCAAGTCAATATTCAGGAAAAATCGCTGGAGGAAGAACCTGAACTGTATCATCTGGATCTGACCATTCAGCTCGATGAAGAAGAAAACTTTGTCTACGAAATATGGCCGGTACGCTATGACACGCCAAATTTCAGTTCACGTGGTAAACGAACCAAACGTTATTACTATCGTCTGGAAAGTTATCTGTTTGAAGGCTCTCAGGGAAACGATCTGGTCGGTTACAGTAAGGAACAGGTGATCAATGACATCCTGGATAAATATGAACGCCATATGATGTATCTGCATATTAACCGTATTAGCCCAGGTAAACGTCCGCTGTTCCCGGATCGTGAAATCTAGGATCTCTCAACTACGTAAGGACTCAATGATGTCAGAAAGTTTGAATGCCTTTGCCCTGTTTTTCTCCCTGCTCAATCCATTTTTGATGAGTATTTACATGCTCGGAATTATCCGTAATTCCGATGCAAAAGTATTCAACATGGCATTGATTCAAGGCAGTCTGATCAGCTTTATTGTGTTCATCATTTTTGCAAAAACCGGTGAAGCCTTCTTTAATGAAGTCTTGCATGTACGGTTTGAGTCCTTCCAGATTTTTGGCGGTATTATCTTTTTGGTGATCGGCTATCGTTATGTCTTTGAAGGTGCTGATACGATTGGCGTGATGCGTGGAGCGCCCAGTCATCTGGCGGGCACGATTGCCATGCCGTTTATGATCGGTCCGGGTACCATTTCGGCATCTGTGATCACCGGCATACAGCTCAGTTTAATGCAAACCATTCTGGTGATTTTTTCTACGCTGTTTCTGACTTGTAGCCTGCTGATCCTGATGAAATATCTGCATGATCATTTACAGCATAAATATTCCAACTACATTGACCTGTATGTCGATATTGTCGGTCGTGTTGCTGCGCTTCTGATTGGTACGATTGCCATCGATATGATTGTGACAGGCGTTACCGGAATTTTAGAAACCTGATAAACCTTTTCTATCAATAAATAAAAAGAGCGGTTTTCACCGCTCTTTTTTTGATTTTAAAAATTAAAATTTAAATGACACACCGGCATAAGTAGAAAAACCTTCACCTGGTGAAGATCGCGCTACATCAGCACCTTTATCATTCAGACCAGGAATCACGACCGCAGCATATTTCTCATCCGTGATATTTTTAAAGTTGATCCAGGTTTTCCACGATTGATGTTCTGGTGCATAACCCACGTCAATGCCCCAGATCTGATAGTCATCACTGAATCGGCTATTGGCATAATCATGTGCCATCTTCGATGCATATTCGGTATTCAAACCAATATAGAGGCCATTATTCAAGGCATAACTTAGTTGAGCCTGATACAGATGTTTAGGGATTCCTGGCAACTGGTTCTTGCCAAACAATGGATCATTTTTGTACTGAAAATCGCTAAGGGTATAAGCCTGTTGCAGACGCAGTTCGCCATATTGGGATTCATGCAATGGCGTATCTAGACTTAGCTCCACCCCTTGATGAATCGTTGGCGTGGCATTCGATTCAACAGCAATTGGCTCTGAAGGTCGATTCGATCCATCTTCATAGGTTTTAATCATTTCAGAGGTTAACAGTTCATTTTTCACTTTGGAATAATAATAACTCAGTGCCCAGTCTCCAAAGCCTGATTGTCCACGTCCACCCAGTTCAAAGCTATTGGCGGTTTGCGTGTCCAAATAGATTGGCGCGCGCACCCGGCCAGAAGCGACACCACTGTCAAAATAATACGGTGAAGACCAAGCCATCGCCCAAGGATGTGCTGGCTCAATGCTGCGGCTTAAATTGGCAAACCATTGCACAGACTCATTCGGCTGATAGGTCAAACCAAGTCGTGGTGCAAAATTCCATTCATAACGGCTGACTTCAGGACTCGCCACAGGATAAGTTACTTCACTTTCCCGATGGGTATACACCGCTGCCAGTCCCAAATCTAATTTGAACTGATCATTTAATGTGGTTTCCTGATCAAATTGCAGGACGTTGTCTGAACCGCGATAGGTATAACGGCGGGTAACGGTATCTGCCGGATACAAAGTTCCATCAATAGTCGTATCACGTCGGATGGTTTCCGTTACACCACTGTCCGGACGATGAGTCGTGCTGCGCAAGGCAATACGCCCCTGATGCTCCAGACCTAGAAACTGGTAAGGTTTTTCATACTGGAAGCGCGCTGTAATATCTTCATAATCGACATTGGTACGATAACTGCTTTCACGTAAATCCAGCGGATAATGATGATAAGCCAGACTGCCAGTCAGTTTTGCATCATCCTGTAAATTCCAGGTCGTGGTATTGGCCAGCCAAGTACTGCCCGGCTGAATCCGTTTGGCATCTACCGCTAAATTAAAGCTATTCGCTGCTTCAGGATCATTTTTGAGCTGTTCTTGTGTAATCCGTCCTGGAGTTAAATGCTTGCTCTCACGGTAACGAGCATAAAAACGGGTTTCGATATCCGGACTGATCTGATAGCCCAAATTAAAAGCCAGACCCTTACCATCGCCTTCAGCATGATCCTGAATTCCATCAAACTGGGTACCCGTCAGTGCCAGATAATAATCCATCTGATCCAGCTTTCGGCCGGTACTAAACTGATATTTCTGATAACCATGGCTGCCCATTTCATATTTGAGTTCAGAGCCATCCTGATCTGCGCCGGTCTTGGTTCTATAGTTGATTGTTCCACCTAAGGCCAGTCCGCCTTGCTTAAAGCCATTGGCTCCGCGATAAACCCCGACATGATCAATCCACCAGGGTTCTAGCAGTTCATACGCTGTACCGCCCGGCCCGGTAAATGGAATATCGTCAATCAGGACGTGAGTACCGGATGCGTGTGCACCTGAAGTCCGGTTGATTCCTGAGCCACGGATCGATATTTTTGCACCTTCATTCCCTGCAGACTGGGCATAAATTCCTGGCTGTAAACGGAACACATCGGCTGTGGTTGCAAGTCGCTGCTGTTCTAATTGCTGCTCACCAATGAAATTCGTTCCTCCTGAAACCTGAGCCAGCTCTTTCTGATATTGCTGCTGCGGATTGGCATTTTGCTCAGCGCTGATCACAATAGTATTCAGCTGTTGAACATTGTCCGGTTCTACGGCAGTTTCAGCATAAAGATGACCTGAGACAATCGACAGAATCATGAGGCTCAGCGGGCTTTTCTTGAGAGGAATTTTTGTCATGTGCATGGCGATTTTATACAGTCCTGTATAAGTGATTCCGTTTTATGAGAGGAAATCAGTTTAAAAATTATGCTGTAGCATAGATCAACATTGTTATTTTCAGGAGTTATTTTCTGCCAAAAAATTGACTGATCAGCGTATGTTTTTTCATTTTATTTAATCTTTTTATTAAAAATCAACTTGCAAGATCAAAACCACATCCTCACAAGTTCCAAGAACTTAATTTTTAAGTAACTGATATTTAATAATATGTAATTTAATTCTGCACAGATGTATTTCCACTTGGCAAAATGTGATAAGTAGAAAAATTTATAATCGACCAAACCAGTTCTTTAATTTCGAAAGTTGGCCGAAGTTGTATATTTTCTGATTTAAAGTAGACAAGATTAACCTCATCGCCTTATAGAAAAATTGAAATCCTTGAGAGAAAAACAATCAATTTTTAAAAATCCTGACGATGCAGGATTTTTAAAAATAACGGACTAAATATATTTAACTATTCGCAAATTAGCTGTAATAGACCTGTCTTTTCTTGGAAAACCGATCCAGCTGTTTCAAGAAGCCTTCAAAATAATCTTTCTGTTTTTCTTCTGTGCGATAGCCGGCGTATAAAGTTCGACGTAAGCCTTCAGGCGCCACACAGTCGAGGCGGCGTGAAGTGACCCAGCCTTTCTGCTCATATTCATTTACCACCCAATCAGGTAATGCACCAATCCCGCGACCACTTGCCACCAGCTGAATCAGCATTTGGGTCAAGTCGGTGGTACGAATGGCTTTTGGTAGAATATTAGCTGGAATAAACAAACGCGACATAATGTCCAAACGGTGTTTATCCACCGGATAAGTCACCAGCGTTTCTTCAGCAAGTTCCTGAACAGTAATCTCTTTCGCACGTACCAGCGGATGGGTATTGGATAAAACCAAGCGTGATTCGTATTCGAAAATCGGAAAATATTCAATGCCTTTGAGCGCAATCGGATCAGCCGTAATCAGCAGATCAAACTCTCCGGTTTGTAATAATTCATGCGGATTCGATTCAAAACCTGAAGCAAAGTCTAAGTCTACATCCGGATATTGCATGCGGTATTGATTGAGCAATGGCATCAGCCAGTCAAAACAGCTATGACATTCAGAGGAGAAAATAATGCGCCCGGTCTGACCATGCACAATACGGCTGATATCGCTCTGCGCAATTTGAACTTGCGGTAATATCTCATCTGCCAGTTTTAATAACCGTTGCCCCACATTTGAAAAGCTCACAGGACGACTGCGCCGATTCACCACTTCAACGCCAAACCATTGGTCGAGTTCACGTAACTGATGTGACAAAGCCGATGGCGTTAGACACAAATCACTTGCTGCTGCAACCAGAGAACCATGCTCACGCAAAGCTGTTAACGTTCTTAAATGGCGAAGTTCTATCATGGAAATACCGTAAAATTCAAAAGACGGATCACACTTGATCTGCCTTTAGCATAACCCATTCCCTGCTCCTTGTTTAGTTTTTTTCATTTTTATAAAAAATTAATGAGCCTTACTCATTTTATTTTTTAGAGTTTTATATTTTTATTCATTTGATTTTATTGATTAAATTAACTCTTATGAAAATGCTTCCAATAACATATTGCTTAAACTTACAACAGCAACAAGATAGAAAACCAACTCAGGTACAAAAGTCACAGAATAATTTTGCTGCCTTCATACAATAAAAAGTAGAAAATATTATAGAGGATGAAAGATCATGCCAGAGCCAATCGATCGAAATGATGAAGAACTTACTGAAGAGCAACTTGATCCTCAAGAAAAACAGGATCGTGAGATCCAGCGAGGTCAATTAGGTCTTCATGATCCACAACGACAACGCGATCAACTGCGCCAGGAAAGACAGGACGAGGAACAGAATCAATAATTTTTTACGCATTCAAAATATAAAAACTCCCCCATTTTTCAAAATATAGGGGGAGTTTTTTTGCTCAGCCGACCTTATTTGATGGATGCTGTTGAACTATTTTGCCTCTGGATTGGCTTTTGCTTGTAATGGCTGAGCTTGTGATTCTGCTGTTTTTTTCTTGGCCTGAAGTTGTGCAACTATTTTTTGATTTTTCTCAGCAAAGTGTAAGCCTCCATCTCCTGCAAGACTGGTTTGGCTGATCACCATGCTGCTAGCCAATATTAACATCAGCTTTAAAAATTGAACGTTCATCTCTATTCTGCCTTTTTATTGTTATGGTACAAAAAATAAGCAATTATTATTCCAATATTTGATGCTTATTTCATTTTTAACTACGTTTGCTATTTTATAGGGATGATCTTCGAAAACACAGAGTCAATCATCGTAAAAATAGAAAAATCTGCAATAATAATAAATAGATATTTTGACTACATCTCAGCTCAAATCACATCTGATTTTTTACTTCAGTCAAAAAAAATCGTTCAACAGCTTATTTTGATTATTTTCATTGGCTAAAATATAGTGCAAACACCCAGAGCAATAACAAAAAAAGAATCGCTGTGCAGGATTTCCAGAAAGTGACTGGATGCTTTTCAAGCATAGGGCGTGAAACTGATTTTTTAAATTTGATATCTGGGTGTTTCAGATCATATATAAAGGCTGAAAGTGCTTCATAGCGCTGCTCCGGGCGAATGGAAAGCGCTTTTTTAAAGATTGCGTCCAAGCCATGTGGCAGATCCGGTCGATACTCATAGAGAGGATGATATCGAACCTGCTTTAAGGCCTTTTCGGTCTTGCAGCGCGCGAGGTCCGTCCCATAAGGCAATTGTCGGGTTAATAAATAATAACTCATCACCGCCAGCGAGAACTGATCTGATTTTACTGATGGGGAGCATCCAATAAAATATTCAGGTGCCATAAAGGCCAAGGTTCCCAAAGGAACATCTGCATGTTTGGGATTCAGTTCAACCAGACCTCTGACCGCAGTCGATCCATAATCAATCAGTTTCACTTTCAAGGTATCGGCTGGTTCGAGCAGCATGACATTTTCTGGCCGTACATCCTGATGCAACATTTCAAGACGGTGCATGGCATTTAATGCTTTGGCCACCTGCTCAATGATCGGAAGCAACTGCTGTAAAGTTAAAGCAGTTTTATGACGGTGCAGCCATCGGTTTAGGCTTTCCCCTTGTAAATATTCATAACTTTGAAATAAAAACTTCTTGCTGCCCTTATGTGGATAGCATTGCAGCAGATTTTCATGTTTTAAGCGTTTCGATACCCAGTCTTCCAGCTGAAATTGTTCCATCGCTTGCAGGTCATCCTGCACATCGACAGACAAGGTTTTAATGACCAGCTGATTTTGTGTTGCTTCATCATGCGCCAAATAGAGGCTGCTGCGATGATTTTGGTGCAAGATTTTATCAATTCGATAACCTTCAAACAGGTCGCCATGACTCAGCTGTTGCGGAAATAAAACATGGCTCTTGATATGAAAGGATTCCTCATCAGGCAACTGTTCCACTTTAATGATTTGAATGGTGAGATTATCATCACTACCCCGCTTTAAGGCCAGTTCGACTATAGACTTGGCAATGATATCCAGATGTTGGTTCTGTTGCAGCATATCCGATATGAGCTGCATATCAATAAACTCATAGACACCATCTGTCATCAAGATAAATAAATCATCTTCACATAATTCAAGCTGCTGATAATCGACATCGATACGATGGTCGGCACCCAGTGCACGACTTAAATAATGTTCTGTTGATGACAGGCAAACACGGTGATCAGCCGTCAACTGTTCAATGGCTTGTGCCTGAATTCGATAAATCCGGCTGTCGCCAGCATGAAAGATATGTGCCCTGTTTTTTTTCAAAATCAGTGCACTAAAGGTGCAGACATAACCCTGGTCTTTATCAAAACGCCCGCGGCTTTGCTGGGTTTGTGCATAGAGCCAGGAATTAGTCGCACGAATAACCCGTGCCGCTGAAGTTTGAGTACTCCATGCATCCGAAGTCGAATAATAATCCGATAAAAAACTGCTGACTGCAGTTTCTGCTGCAATATGGCTGACATTGCTGCTACTGATCCCGTCTGCAATTGCACAGGCAATGCCCTTACTGCTAAGCGCGTGGCCTTCAGGAATATAGACCCCATGGAAATCCTGATTCTGTGCTTTGATTCCAGCGGAAGAATATTGCCCGATGCTGATCTTTAATTTTTTATTCATTTTAAATACTCAAAAAGGGATCGAATTGATCCCTTTAATCTCAAGACATAAATCATCATGCTCAGATTAGAATTCTTTTTTATCGCCAGTACGTACATGCGTGGTATAGAGTGCCAGACCTGTCAGTGCCAGACCACCCACTAAATTACCCAGTGCCACCGGTAATTCATTCCACAAGAAATAGTCTGTAATCGAGAAATCACCACCCATCATCATGGCAAATGGGAACAGGAACATATTCACCACTGAATGTTCAAAGCCCATGGCGAAAAACAGCATGATTGGCATCCACATCGCGATAAATTTTCCGCTGACTGTGGTTGACATCATGGCGCCAATTACCCCGAGTGACACCATCCAGTTACACAGCATGCCGCGGATAAAAATCGTCATCCAGCCAGCAAAACCATATTCGGCATAGCCCAAAGTCCGGTCCTCACCAATATGGGCAATTTTCACCCCGACCGCATTCGGTTCAGCTGCGAAACCCATGGTATAGACTGCGGCCATCAACACTGCCACGGTTAAACATCCGGCAAAGTTACCTAAAAAAACCAGTCCCCAGTTTTTTAAAATACGGGCCCACGTCACCCCAGGACGTTTGTCTAACCAGGCTAATGGAGTCAAAACAAATACCCCGGTCAGCAGATCATAGCCCAATAGATACAACATGCAGAAACCGACTGGAAATAGCAGCGCCCCGATCAGTGGCACCCCTGTTTGTACCGCAATCGTCACGGCAAATACTGCCGCCAACGCCAGAATTGCGCCTGCCATAAACGCACGAATTAAAACATCACGCGTGGCCATATGAAGTTTTGCCTCACCAGCATCGACCACTTTTTTTGCAAACTCTGCAGGAGCAAGATAAGCCATATTTTTATCCCCTTTATATAAATTACTTGCCTGTTTGCAAATAAAAAACGCCTAAGGTCTATTTCAACCCTAGGCGTCTTTGCCTTGCATTATTCAAACAGATCAATTGTGTCATGGCGCCGTTGCCATATTTAATATAGATAAAAGCAAATAGCATGCCATTTATTTTAAATGGCTAATAAAAATCCTATAAATTATTTTAAAATTTAATTCTTATAATTATATTGGCACAATCTCTGCATTATCTATAGCGGTAATTTTTTAAATATAGATATTGGAGAAGATTATGATTAGCCATCGTCAACAAGTGACAGACATGATTATTTCAACGAAAGTTTTAAAGTCTATCAAATGGGCAGATGTCTCTGAAAAAATAGGCCTTTCTAAAGAATGGGTGACTGCTGCATGTTTAGGTCAGATGGCTTTTAATAAAGAACAGGCAGAAAAAATTGGTGAAATATTTGGATTGACTGATGAAGCCATCGCCTGGCTGCAAATCGCACCCTATAAAGGTTCTCTGCCAACCAGTGTGCCGACAGATCCGCTGATTTATCGCTGGTATGAGGTTGTCAGCGTCTATGGTATGACAATTAAAGAACTCATCCATGAAGAATTTGGAGATGGTATTATGAGTGCAATTGATTTCAGTATGGATATTCAACGTGAGAATAACCCAAACGGAGATCGGGTGAATGTCGTATTATCCGGAAAGTTTTTACCTTATAAAACTTATTAATCCTCCACCATAAGCATAAAAGCCATTATTAAAATGGCTTTTATTTTATCTGCACTTATTAAATTTATTTAGAATGATTATTAAAAGACATATAATTTTTTTCATCTAAAATTAGGGTGTGTTGACACTTTTAGCTTAAAAAAATAGCGAAGTAGTAAAATCAAATCGCCAAACCCAATTTTACTATTCGCTATGCCTCGTACCATGCTGACAGATCAACACTGGCAAAAGTTGAAAGTTATTCTGCGTAATTTATCCATTCACCACAACTCAAATTTACGCAATTTTATTGAAGCTATTCTCTATAGAATTAGAACAGGCTGTCCGTGGCGAGATATTCCTTGCTGTTTTGGTCATTCAAACTCTATTTTCAAACGTTTTAATCGTTGGTCAAGCAGCGGTAAGTTACTTAGATTATTCAAATTACTAGCCTCATGCCCCGATATGGAGTGGATTTTTATTGATGGCTCTCATGTACGTGCTCATCAACATTCTGCCGGCATAGCGAATCAATCTATTTCTAAAAGTGTAGGAGGAAACTCCTCAAAAATACATTTGATTGTTGATGCACATGGCAATCCTATTGATTTCGTGATTACCGATGGAACCACACATGATGTTAAAGTTGCACCTGATTTAATATCAACATTAGATTTAAAAGAGACAAAAGTGGTATGTGCAGATAAAGGCTATGATTCAGAACCACTGCGTGAACAGATCAGGAAAACAGGGACTAAAGCGAATATACCAAAGAAAACAAATAGCCAATCGAACAATGATCATATGGACTGGTGTTTATATAAAATCAGGCATTTAGTTGAAAATATGTTTTGTAGATTAAAGCAATTTAGAGGAATAGCTACTCGATATGACAAGCTCAAAAGAAATTATCAAAGTTCTGTTGCTTTAGCCTGTATATTTTTATGGCTACCTTTATAGGGTTAATTATGAACAGTAAATGTCAACAGACCCTAAATTTATAAACTATAAATACTTTTATTTTTATTCGATGAATTCAATCATTCTGTACTTTTTAAATAATATTTTCCTATCCTGAATATATAGCTCATCATTTTATTATTGCGTTAGCAAAAACAACAAAAAGGATATTGCTATCCTTTTTGTTCATTCACTTTAAATCGGGCATGTAGTGTTATTGCTGTGCTTCCGCCAGATGACGTTCAGTCACGGCCTGTTCATATAAACGCTGTTCTTTCTCTTTATGCTCGACAGAGAAACGGATCATCAACACACAACTTGCAGCAATCACCACCAAGCCACCCAGTACCATCAAAGTGGTTTGAATATCCAGCATGCCTTTTAACAGGAAACCCGCAGCCACCGCGCCGACATTGCCACCTGCTCCAATAATACCGGCCACACCGCCCAAGGCATCACGGTCGATAAAAGGCACCAGTGCATAGGTAGCGCCACATGCCATATGGGTAAACAAGGCAAAGATGGTCATAGCCATAATAGCCAAGGTCGCGCTGTTCATTTGCGAAAATAGAATAAGAAACAGACCTTCCAGCATGATCAAGGCAAACAGGACTTTGGTTCGACCATCCAGACCTTTTTGAATCGCGACTTTGTCTGAAACAATACCTCCCAAGGCACGGGCAAACAATGCCAGTAAACCAAAAATCCCGGCTGCCATGCCTGCTTCTTTTAGGCCAAACTGAAAGTTGTCGACAAAGTACAAGGCAATAATATTATGGATGAAAATTTCAATACCAAAACAGGCTGCGTAAGCCCCAAACAGAATCCACACACGGTAATTACGTGCGGCATGCATCAGAATGGCAAGACCACCTTTTTTATCGCTACCGACAGAAATACCTTGCGCACGGAGTTCTTTAAAATTACCTTGTGGACAGTCTTGGGTGAATTTCCAGTACAGTACACCGACAATGACCATCAGAATACCCGGAACCAGAAGTGCAATTCGCCAGCCCATTGCCTGTTCTACACCGAACATCACCAAAGCAGCCAGCATTAACGGCATCAGGGCTTGAGTCGCACCGCCACCGGCATTCCCCCAACCTGCTGTAGTCGCATTTGCCGTTCCCACCACATTTGGCGCAAACATGATGCTGGTATGATATTGGGTGATCACGAAGCTGGCACCGATGGCGCCAATCAATAAACGGAAAAACAAGAAAGATTCATAGCTGTTGGCCGATGCCACACCAAACACCGGAATACTGCCAATAATTAGTAAAGCGGTATAGGTTTTACGCGGACCATATTTATCACACAATGGCCCCACGATCAGACGCACCAGAATTGTAATAGCGACTGCGGCAATATTGATATTGGCGATCTGCTCTTTGGTCAGGCTGAATTCACCAGCAATGACAGGCATTAAAGGTGCACAGGCAAACCACGCAAAGAAACAGACAAAAAAAGCGAGCCAACTCATATGGAAGGCTCGCATCGCTGAAGTACTGAAGTTAAATAGACTTATTTTTGTTGCTTTATTGAGACTTGTATTTGAAGACATAGCCATTTCCTTACCAGAACTGAACATATTTAAGTCACTGTGATGCCGAGGCATATCAGTAACGATCAGAACGGACGTCATTGGCCGTCATACAAATGTAGAGTCTTCTTTGACTTTAATTAGATATATGCATAGGTCATGCCAGATTATTTTTAACATAAAATAAACTATTGTTTTATAGAAAATAATTTATATTAAGACATTGAATTAAATGTTTCTTTTTTAAAAACCGAGAGAAAAATAGATATCTTCTGAGGCATTATGAGCAAAACAGCGAGAGGATGACCTGCCCGGAGTCATTGCTGGTTTAAATCGGTGCAGCATTGCATCAGACTATTTTTCCCTTTTCAAAATGCAGCAGCTGTGCCTGTAAATACGCTACTTCATCTACATGATGGGTTACATAAATCATGGGTAAGTTTGTTTGATTAATCACAATTTTCAGAAAAGGTAAAATCTGGTTTTTCAGCTTTTGATCCAGTCCATTTAAAGGTTCATCCAAAAGTAATAGATCGGGAGAAGATAAAAGTGCACGTCCAATAGAAACGCGCTGTGCCTGTCCACCAGAAAGTTGATGCGCCCGATGCCGAAGTAGTGGCTTTAATTCGAGTAACTCCACAATGTCTTCAAACATAAATTTCTGCTGATTTTTATTTTTTATATTTAGCTGTTCTGCATATTTTAAATTCTGCATGACATTCAGATGTGGAAACAGTAAGGCTTGCTGAAAAATTAGGGCAATTTTTCTTTGATGAACCGGAATATTTAGTTTCTGCTGATGATCAAATAGTATTTTTTGCTGAAAATGAATAAAGCCTTGTGAGGGTTTTAATAGTCCTGCAATATTTTTTAAAAAGGTGCTTTTTCCACTTCCTGATGCCCCCACAATACCAATCAACTGCGATTGCATATCCAGATTGGCCTGTAGCTGGAAATTTGCGTAATTAAACTTAAAATCACACTTCAGCATCTTAAGCCTCCAATTTACGTTGATACTTCTGCATGATCCAGTAATTTGCAATCAAGGCAGAAAAAGCCAGAATCAGAGATAAAATGACCAGACGCATGGCCATGCTTTCTCCATCAGGCTGCTGTAACAGACTATAAATGGCGATGGGAATCGTGCGGGTTTCTTCTGGAATATTGCCAACAAAGGTAATGGTGGCACCAAATTCTCCCAGACTGCGGCTGAAACATAAAATGCTACCGATTAAAATTCCAGGCAAAGCCAGAGGCAGGCTAATGCTACAGAATACCCGCCATGGTGCAGCGCCTAGAGATCCTGCCACCTGTTCTAATTGCCGGTTGATCATTTGAAAAGACAAACGAATCGGTTGTACCATTAAAGGAAATGCCACAATGATTGCTGCCAGTACCGCACCTTTCCAGTTAAATATCAGCTGAATTCCCCATGCATGCAGATATTGCCCTAACATCCCCTGATGACCAAACAGCAGGAGCAGAAGATAGCCCAGTACCACCGGCGGTAGCACCATGGGCATCTGCAATATCGCCTCTACAAGAAATTTGGCTCGGAATTCATACCGTGCCAGCAACCATGCCACGGTAATGGCAAATGGCAGGCACACTGCTGTGGCAAAGCCCGCCACTTTGGCTGAAAGCATCAAGGTACTCAGTTCTTCTGGTGTAAGCATCATCAGTTATGGAACCTTGAGCTTAAAACCATATTTCTGGAAAATCTGCCTGGCCCTTGGACTCGTCTGGATAAATTTAGAAAATTGGACTGCTGCCTGATTTTTCTGGCCCTGCCGGGTTAAAGCAATCGGATACACAATCGGACGATGTGTACTGGCTGGAAATACTCCCGAAATTCTGACTTTTTTACTCATCAAGGCATCAGTTCTATACACAATACCGACCTGACATTCGCCACGTTCTACAAATGCGAGAGTTGAACGGACGCTGTCCGTACCGACAATTCTGCCGCGAAGCGGATTCAACCAGCCCAGCCGGATTAAGCTTTGCTGGGCATATTTTCCAGCAGGCACCGATTCCATTTGTCCGGTACATAAATAACCTTGAAAGGCCTGAGCAAAATTAAAGTTGGCTGACATTTTAAAATGATTTTTTTGCTGAAGTGGACTAATCAATACCAGTTCATTTAAAAGCATAGGTCGAATCTGACCGATCTGAATTTTTTGTTTCTTGATCAGATCATTCATCCAGTCTAGGTCTGCAGAGAAAAATAGATCACTGCTCGCTCCCGCCGCAATTTGTTTCGCCAATACCGAAGACGCAGCAAAAACCGGAACGATCTGGATGTCCCGATGCTGTTGCTCATATAGTCTGGAAATATCAGTAATCGCATTGGTCAGGCTGGCTGCGGCATATATTTTAACTGTTTCGGCATGCAGCATGGGGCTAGTCAACAGCACGCCAGTGAGTAGAACTTTGAATAAATCCATCTTTCTCATTCTATGTGATTCGAATATTGAGAATTGCGACAGGCATTTCAAATCAGTAAACCTTGTACCACATGCCCGGCTTGGATTTCTGTTGCTGCTGGAATACGTACCAGACAATTGGCCTGCATCAGATTACTCAACATATGCGACTGCTGTTTCGCCAGGCTTTTGAGCTTTAAAGTACCCTGATCAAATTCTGCAGCCATTCTTAAAAAACGTTCACGTGCATCCGCTTTCAAATCATGTGTCATTACCGCACTAAGCCATGCAGGTGACTGCTTTTGCCCTTGTAAGGCATTCAGTAAAGTTGCCGTATAGATTTGCATCCCGACATACACAGCAGCCGGATTTCCCGGCAAACCCAAGAGATAACAGTAACCTTGATCATCTCGACGATACTTGGCAAATAACATCGGTTTTCCGGGCTTCTGCTTCACTTTCCAGAAAATCTGCTCAAAACCCTGCTCCAGAGCAACAGGACGAATGAAATCATAATCACCCACCGAAACCCCGCCTGTGGTCAATATGAAGTCGTATTGGTTTTTAAGACGATGTATTAACGTTTGCAGCTCATACTCATTATCTGAAACATGCAGAATATCTACGTTTTGACCCTGTGATTGAAACCAGGCCTGAATCAGTGGAGCATTGGCGTCAAAGATTTTTCCGGAATTCAGGTCTTCAATGCTGGAAGCGACTTCATCTCCAGTAATCACAACAGCAATTTTAGGATAACGATAGACTGAAACCTGCTTTACGCCTGCCATGCTCAAAGCTGCAATTGCACCTACATGCAGTTTTTGACCTGCATCTGCCAGACGCTGCCCTTGTGCGATTTCCTCGCCTGCATCACGTATATCCGTATAAGGTTTTAATTCTGTTGTGATAATGATTTGATTAGTATGGCATTCGACAATTTCCTGACGGGCGACCGTTGTAGTGCCTGCTGGAATCCTGGCACCGGTAAAAATCCGGACCGCCTGACCTAGCCTCAGTTCAATTTCAGTGCTTTGCCCTGCCCGAATCTCTCCAATGAGTTCAAAAGTGCTGTGAGCACTAACATTTTCTGGACTGCAAAGTGCATAGCCATCTACAGCACTTTGTGAAAATAGCGGCAATGGAATGGCCGAATCAATCACTTCTGCCAGATAGCGATTCAGAGCCTGAGCAAGCGGTAGGCTTTCAATTGCCAAGACATGCGTCTGCTCAAGTATCATCTGTAGTGCCTGATCAACAGAAATCAGTCCCGGCTCAGCACCGCAGGCTGAATGCGATATTGCCTGATTCATTGATAGCCTCCCGAATGTGGAATATTTTTTTGCACATCAAACAAGTGAACCAAAGCCGGAAGTACCGCGATCAGGGATTCTTTCGCACCCTGACGACTTCCCGGTAGGGTCATCACCAGACTGTTCTCAATATAGCCAGCCACGCCACGACTTAATGCTGCATAAGGGGTACGTTTTTGCCCAAAACTACGTGAAGCTTCCATTAAACCGGGAATTTCCCGTTGCAGCAAAGGTTGTAGGGTTTCGACGGTCAGGTCTTTAGGACCTAAGCCAGTACCGCCCACAGTTAGAATCAGCGGATACTGATTTTTCTGCTGTTCAATCAGGGTCAAGAGCTGTTCTGGGCTATCGGGAATAACCTGATAACTAATAGAATCAAAATTGGCTTCTTTTAAAATTTCCATTACGTTTTGTCCGGCAGTGTCCGGCTTTTTGCCTGCTGCAACCGTATCGGACAGCACAATAACCGAAGCGGACAGACTCTCTTTAAGTACGCGGGTAAAATGTGATTTTCCGCCTTTTTTCTGCTGCAACCTGCATTGATCCAGCGACAAATCTTCCGGTTCACAATGCGGTTTCAGCATGTCATACAAGGTCAGACCCGCCAGACTGACCGCTGTCAAAGCTTCCATTTCCACACCAGTGGGTCCAATGGTTTCCACGGTAGCAATAATTTCGACATGCGCGTCAAACAGTTCATATTCCACATCGGCACGATAAATCGGTAATGGATGGCAGAGTGGAATCAGCTCATCGGTCCGTTTGGCACCTAGAATGCCGGCAATGCGTGCTGTTTTCAGGGCATCACCTTTTTCAGTATTGCCATTACGTAGCAGCTCAATGCAATGTGGCGGTGCATGCAGGATTCCAGTGGCAATTGCTGTACGGTAACTTTCTGCTTTCATCCCTACATTTTTCATGATTCATCCCAGGCTAATTTTTAAAATCTGTTTTAAAGTGATTCATCTTATGCATCCTCATTGGACGCATTTAATTAGATGGTGATTGGCAAGCGTGTTCTGCTACATGGTGATGGTGACAATGCGCTTCTTCTGCATGATGAGAGTGATTAGTTTCAGGTCCATGATCTTTTCGAATACAACAGCCTTCCACATACTGGCTGCTACCATCCAGATAAAACTCTTCTTTCCAGACCGGAACCTCATGCTTCACCCGTTCCACAGCTTCCTCACAGGCAGCGAAGGCCTCACGACGATGGGCCGCATAAGCCATAGCAATAATGGCTGTTTCCCCAACCTCCAGCTCACCAATACGGTGCACTACCCGCACATAAGACACCTGGTATTTGATCTGGATCTGCTGTTCAATTTCACGAATCATTTTTTCAGCCACAGGCGCATAGGCGGTATATTTCAGGGCACGCACAGCTTTCCCCTGATGATGGTTACGTACTGTTCCGACAAAGATGCCGATTCCACCACATTCTGGAAAATGCTGGATACCATCAAAATCCTCCAGACTAAAAGCAGTCTGCTGGATTCGGGCAAATTGTTTTAGTGACTTGAGTTGCATCTCAGCCTCCTGCTACCGGCGATAACAGCACCAGCGTACTGTCACGATTTAAAACATTCTGTCTGGAAATAATGTCTTCACCGATTGCACAGGCACAACGTTCCAGCATGGGCTGTATATCGGGATAGAGGGATAGCAATTCGTTCAGAACTTCAGAAACCTGAATTTCAGACTTGCATTGCAAACTCAAATCTGCAGGAATTTGTCGTTCAATCGCACCGAAGGCTTCTATTTTGATATGAATTAATTTTTGCTGAGTGAGTGACATATTTATCCTCCAATGCTGTGCATACTGATTTTTCGGATCGGCTTTTGTATGGGTGATTGCTGGATCGCATGGAAGCCGGCTTCTTTATGCCAGATATAATCGTGGAGCTTGTGCTGAAATGTCTGTGTGGCGAAATGATCCAGCGCCAGTTGTTCGATATCTGCCTTAAGGTTCAGGCCTTGTCTGGCAAATAAACAATTATAAAATTCGCCTTGGGCATTGAGGCGCAGACGATCACAATCACCGCAAAATGAATGGGTAATGGTGGAAATAATTCCCAAAGGCTGCCCATTGACCAGATAACCACGGGCTGGATTGGCGCCCTGTCCTTGAGATACCTGGACATCAAATTCTGTTTTCAGTTGATCCAAGATATCCTGCTCACTGATGACATCAGACAGATTCCATTTCTGATCGCCATCAAGGGGCATAAATTCAATAAAACGCAGTTCTACAGCCTGATGCTGTGCCCACTTCACCAAAGGAATAATCTGATCGTCATTGATGCCTTTGATCAGCACACTATTGATCTTGACGGTCAAACCAGCCTGCTGCGCGGCAGAAATACCTTGAAGTACAGGCTGCAACTGTTTTTGAGTCAGTTGCTGAAATTGCTTTGGATCAAGACTGTCCAGACTGATATTCAGATCATCCAGTCCTGCCTGTTTAAGCGCCTTGGCATAATCTTTTAAATAATGGCCATTACTGGTCATGGAAATACGTTTCAGGCCAAAGGCTTTCAATGTCTGTAAGCGGGCAATAAAATGAACGATGCCTTGACGCATCAACGGTTCGCCACCCGTCACCCGGATCTGCTCAATCCCGTGTCGCACCATAAACTCGCAAAAAGCATACAGGGCTTCAAAACTGAGCAAATCTTTTTTATTCATCCATTCCGGATGTTCAGGCATGCAATAGCTGCATTTGAAATTACAACGGTCAGTCACCGAGATCCGCAACTTACGTTTCTGGCGTCCAAACTGATCCTGAAAGATACTGCGAGGTGCTAAAGCTGTCATGCTGTTCATTGCTGCGGTCCATGATGAGATCTGCACGGTTATTTAACAGTCTTGATTTACTGCCCTATTTCTTCACAATGAATGAGCAATAAGTGTTCCAACTTTGCACAAATTTATTTTTAATGTAGGCTAATGGATAATATTTGTTCTTTTTTAGTCCGAAATTTTGTTCGAAAAATAAAAAAGCAATATTTTGGTGAACCAGAATATGATGATTCGGCTTTTAGCATTTTAAATGCTAAAGAAAGTTAAGCTGTTGATGCTGCTGTAGCTCGTCAAATGAATTAATACTGTGGAAAAACAGGGCACGATTTTTAAAACTTGCCCGCTGCATATGCATGTCAGCAAAACAGAGTTTTAAACTGTGCTGATCATTTTCAAGATGTTGTATAAGCGTGGGTAAGCTGCTGCGTTTCATCAGACAGAATGGAAACAATGCCTTTTCATTGATTTCAACTACCGCCACTTCACATAAAGAATGTCGTTGCAGAGCCTGATGTAAACGTGAAATGACCTTTTTGGGAATATAGGTCACGTCACAAGGTACGAACAGCACATAATCAGATTGTACATGTGACCAGGCACTCTTCATGCCCATCAATGGTCCCTGAAAGCCGGGTTCATCGTCCTGATAAAAGTCGATCGAAGGAATCATCCGTTTATAAATGGAATGATCCCGATGGCTATTGACCCAGACTTTGCTTGCCCGGGACTTCAACTGCTGATGGATTTTAATGAGCTGGATTTCATCATCAAATTTGTGCAGCAACTTATTGATGCCATTCATGCGCCGCGCTAAACCTCCGGCCAGAATCACCACGTCGGTTTCCGGATAAGACACCGTCTTCATCACTCTTCTTTTCATTCTATGCACTCCGTCTGGCAGGCCTTAATCAGGCCTCTAATTTCTGGCAAACACGAACCGCAATTTCCTCCGGCTTTTAGACATGCAGTCACCTGTTTTTCATGCGTGATATTTTTATCTTTAATGGTTTGAATAATTCGGTTCTTGCCGACCTTAAAACAGCTACAGACCAATGCTCCTTCACTATTTCCCATCGACATGGCCTGACCTGCCAGCAATGCTTTACGATGTAATGCACTCAGACGTTCACGTCTAAACAGGCCAGCCACCCAGTCACGATCTGGCAATAATGCCGCCGGTGCGATATAAAAACTGGCAATTAACTGGCCATCCTGAAGAACCACACTATGACTGATATGCGCCGTTTGATCTTCGAGATTCAGCCATTCAAAGCTTTCATCATCAAAGGCTAACAGGCTCTTGATCTGCCCGGTGATGTCAGAAAACCTGCGCCGGTCTGCCAGTTCATAACGGATGGCCTGAGTGGTTTGAATTTTGTTCCACCACACCATATTTTCAATCATGGTCTGGATCTGTTGTTCAAAGCCTTCCCGTACATACAGCACGCCCTGCCACTGAGTATAAAATGGCTGGATCATCACCGGAGTATGCTTAAACTCTGGCTCACCGGAAATCGGGTCAACCACCGGATTCACCACTTTGCCAATCCGCGCATCGGACGCAAACTGGTCGTTCCAGTGAATCGGTGCAAAAATCTGGCCACGTCGCATATTTTGTGAAAATTGCACACGGAGTACACAACTTCCCCAAGCCGATTTCACCTCGACCAGCTCGGCATCTTTCAGGCCATATTTTAGCGCATCGTGCGGATGCAGCTCACAATAAGGCTCGGCACGATGCTGGGATAAACTGGCAGATAATCCGGTACGGCTCATGGTGTGCCATTGATCGCGAATGCGTCCGGTATTTAGGATCAGCGGATATTCAGTAGAAATAGCATGTACCGGATCGGCTGCAACTGTTGGCACCAATCTGGCTTTGCCATCTGCATGGCTAAACTGGCCTTGGCTAAATAGTTGACCAACCTGATGAACTTCTTGCTTATCCCAGACCGGCCACTGGGCTGGTGTCAGATTCTGATATTCAGCAAAACTGAGATGAGTTAGACCTTGCAGGTTGAAATAGCGAAAATTAGGGGTATCTTCACGTTGCGAAAGCGAACTATTTTGATAGGCAGATAAACGGGCATGTTCCAGAAAAATGTCATGGCTATTGTTAAAGTCAAAACCGCGAAAACCTAAGACCTGAGCCACCCGGGAAATGGCCCACCAGTCTGCTTTAGCTTCACCCGGAGCCGGCAAAAAAGCCTTTTGCCGGGAAATACAGCGCTCCGAATTGGTGACTGTGCCATCTTTTTCGCCCCAACCCAGTGCCGGTAACAGTACATCGGCATATTGCGTGGTATCGGTGTCGAGACAAATATCGGAAACCACCACAAATTCACACTTTTCCAGAGCGCGTTTAACCTGATCTGCATCAGGCAAACTCACGATCGGATTGGTGGCCATAATCCAGATCGCCTTGATTTTCCCGCTTTCCACCGCTTGAAATAAATCTACTGCTTTTAATCCGGGCTGACGCGCGATGACCGGGCTTTGCCAGAAATCTTGCACCAGTTGCTGATGCTGCAGATTGTCTAAATCCAGATGACTGGCCAGCATATTGGCCAGCCCACCGACTTCCCGTCCGCCCATCGCATTCGGTTGTCCAGTCATGGAAAAAGGTGCCGAACCGGGTTTGCCTATTTTCCCTGTCAATAAATGACAGTTGATAATGCTATTGGCCTTGTCTACGCCTTGAGAGGATTGGTTTACACCCATGGAAAACAGGCTCATAATTTTTTCGGTCTGGGCAAATTTCTGAAAAAATAAGGTTAATTTTTCAATAGCAATACCAGTACGCTTTGCCACGCTTTCAATCGATAACTCTGTCGAGCTGCTGGCAAGCGCTTGCTCCAGACCTTGAGTATGTTGGGTAACAAAATCCAGATCAGCATGGCCATTTTGCTGAAGATATTGCAACAAGCCATTAAACAGCGCGACATCCTGACCTGGTAAAATGGGTAAGTGTAAATCTGCCGCTTCACAGGTTGCAGTAAAGCGTGGATCAATCACTACCACAAATAAATCCCGCTCTTCCTTGGCTTTCATGATGCGCTGATATAGCACCGGATGGCACCAGGCGGTATTGGAACCGACCAGAACCACCATTTCTGTCTGCTCAAAATCTGTGTAGCTGGCCGGCACCAGATCTTCGCCAAAAGCCCGTTTATGTGCTGCCACAGCAGATGACATGCACAGTCTTGAATTGGTATCAATATTGGCAGTACCGAGATAGCCTTTTACAAACTTGTTCACCACATAATAGTCTTCAGTTAAAAGCTGGCCAGAGACATAAAAGGCGATGCTGTCACGTCCATACTGATCAATACATTGCTGAAATTTATTGGCAATACTTGAAATGGCATGATCCCAAGTGCTTATTTGCCGCTGTTCTTTTCGACCAGTCATCGGATGCAGAAGTCGGGTTTTTAGACTAAGTGTATCGGCGAGATGACTGCCTTTAATACACAACTTGCCCAAGTTCGCAGGATGCTGAACATCGCCTTCAACCTGAACCTTTTCACCCATAGGGGTTTGGCTTACGTGCGCGATGACACCACAGCCTACTCCACAATAAGGACAGGTCGTCTGAGTGGTTTTTATTTGGGATTCAGTAGAGCTATGTAGTTCCATAACCGGAATACTATTCATTGCTGCTGCGCTCCTTAATCATCCAAATTCACTTGTTTCACCAAAACGCTGATATCTAGCTTTTACAGGTTTGATTTAAATTTTTTCTATGTCTCAAAAGCTTTAATCCTCCCCAACCCTCCTTTAATAAAGGAGAGAGGTTCCCCTCTTGTTTAAAGAGGGGTTGGGAGATTGATCCGATTACCCTGCCTTTTTTAATGCAAAATCCCGACCAAAAAGCAGTTTGCTGCGGATATTACTAATTGGTGTCTGGTCCGCAATCAGTTCTGCATACCAAGCCCCATCTTCGGTATCGCCAAATAGCACTGCACCAATGACTTTGTCCTGCTGAATAATGATCCGTTTATAGATCTGACGTTTTTCATCATTCAGCACGATATCTTCAAAATCATCCTGCGGTTCGAAATTGCCTGCCGAGAAGACATCACATCCACTGACCTTAAGCTGGGTCGGAACAGTCGGTGCCTTAAAGGTCAGTCGGCCATGTTCAGCCAGATGCGTCGCGCAGATAAAGGCCTGTCCCCATAATGGCTCAACCAGTCCAAAGGTCTGGCCACGATGCTCAATGCATTCACCCACTGCATAAATACTCGGGTCATAGGTTTGCATGGTGTCATTCACCAGCACCCCACGATTGCAGCGCAGACCAGCCTGTTCAGCCAGGGTTTTATTTGGTCGAATCCCGACGGCGAAGACCACCAAATCGGCATCCAGCACTGTCCCGTCTTTTAGTCGCAGTTGAGTCACGTGACCATCCATACCGAGCAGCTCTTCGGTGTTGGCTTCGGTGATGATCCGGATACCTTTATCTTCAATTGATTTTTTCAGCATTTGACTGGCTTTCATATCCAGCTGACGATCCATAATACGATCCATCAGGTGCAGCACAGTCACATTCATCCCCTGCTGCTTCAGTCCATAAGCTGCTTCTAGACCCAGCAACCCACCTCCAATCACGACGGCGTTTTGCCTGGTTTTGCAGCAATCCAGCATGCGGTTAACATCCTGAATATCCCGGAAGCTAATTACGCCTTCAAGTTCAGCACCCGGAATTGGCGGTACGAAAGGTTTGGAACCGGTCGCGAGGATCAGACGATCATAAGCAACTATCTCACCTTTTTCGGTATGAACCTGCTTACGTGAACGGTCGATAGCGATAGCAGCATCTCCAGCAATAAATCGAATGCCTTTTTCGGCATACCAGTCAGCTGAATGCAGCATAATTTCGGCAAAGCTTTTCTCACCAGACAATACCGGTGACAACATGATCCGGTTGTAATTGCCCCATGGCTCTTCCCCAATCACGGTAATGTCATAACGATCTGGTGCCATATCCAGCAAGTCTTCCAGACAGCGCATACCCGCCAGTCCATTCCCGATCAGTACCAGTTTTAAGCGCTCTGTGTTTTGACCATTACTGGAAATATAAGTTTTTTGTGGAGTCGGACTCACCAGAACTTTGCCATTTTCAATTCGGGTTGGAAATACCAGTAATTTCTGCTCTTGTTCTTCCAGACAACGACCGGTCACCAGACTGAAATGCTGCTTGTAAATTGGGGATGCGACTACACGCTCACCTTGCAGATCACCCAGAATGCCACGTGCCATGACATTGGCCAGACTAAACGGATCCTGATTGCTGAGTGCATAAACCCGCTGTTCCTGACCCACGCGAAAAATTGCAATCTGCTGATCTTCAATCAAGGCTGCAACACCGGTATTCGGGGTGATCTCATCCAGATGACAGACTTCGTACCAGTTCAGTTCGTTCATGTCTTTTAAAATTGTCATTTTCATTCTCCCTGACTATGGTATTTAGGCTTCAACCACTGGAATACGGTTTAAATCACGTTCAGCTTCTGTCTTTGGACGAATCTGGCCACGTACAGGCGCAAACTGAATATGCGGGTCATTCTGCTCGGCTGCTTTGGCATTGATAAAAGTCTTAAAACGTTTGCGTACTTCAGGATCTTCAATCGCGCTGCGCCATTCATCCTGATAAGTGCCAATCACATGCTGCATACGGCTTTCCAGTTCAGTAGCAATGCCGAGCGAATCATGCACAATGACATCTTTGAGATAGTCCAGCCCGCCTTCCATATTGTCACGCCATACGCTGGTGCGCTGCAGACGGTCCGCCGTCTGGATATAGAACATAAAGAAGCGGTCGATATATTTGATTAGGGTGGAAGTATCCAGATCCGAGGCGAGCAGTTCAGCATGGCGCGGTTTCATGCCGCCATTGCCGCATACATATAGATTCCAGCCTTTTTCCGTGGCAATGACACCGACATCCTTGCTCTGTGCTTCTGCACATTCACGGGTACAGCCGGATACTGCCATTTTAGTTTTATGTGGTGAACGCAGGCCTTTATAACGGTTCTCCAGGAAAATTGCCAAGCCGACAGAATCATCGACCCCGAAACGGCACCAAGTGCTGCCCACGCAAGATTTCACCGTACGTAAAGATTTGCCGTAGGCATGTCCGGACTCGAAACCGGCATTAATCAGCTTTTCCCAGATTTCAGGCAGTTGATGTACCTGCGCACCAAACATGTCAATTCGTTGTCCGCCTGTGATTTTGGTATATAGGCCATAATCTTTGGCAATCTGACCGATGGTAATCAGGCCATCCGGGGTAATCTCGCCGCCTGCCACACGTGGCACAATCGAATAGGAACCATCTTTCTGGATATTGCCGAGGTAGTAGTCGTTGCTATCCTGCAAACCGGCATGGCTAGGTTTTAGGACAAAGTCATTCCAGCAGGATGCCAGAATATTGGCTACAGTCGGTTTGCAGATATCACAGCCCATCCCATGACCATGTTGCTGGATCAGGTCAGAGAATGTCTTGATCTCATGCACACGAACCAGGTGATACAGTTCCTGACGTGAATAGGCAAAGTGTTCACACAGGTGATTGTTCACCGTGACACCCTGACGCTGTAATTCAGATTTGAGAACCTGCGTTACCAGTGGCGCACAGCCACCGCACGCTGTTGCAGCCTGCGTGCATTTTTTCAATGCACCCAATGAAGTTGCACCGCCATCAATGGCTGAACAGATATCAGCTTTGGAAACGTTATTACATGAACAGATGGTCGCACTGTCAGGCAATAAATCGATGCCACTGCCACCTGATTTGGAGGTTGACTGATCAAAGCCCGGCATGATCAGGCTTTCCGGTTGCTCCGGTACAGCCAGACCATTTAGCATCATTTGCAGGAGATCACTATATTCTTTGGCACAGCCCACCAGCACCGCGCCCAGCAGCCTGGTCTTATCTGCTGACACCACGATTTTTTTATAAACCTGCGCGGCTTCATCAGCATAGAAATAGCTCAAAGCACCTGGGGACATGGCATGTGCATCACCAATAGAAGCAACATCCACGCCCATCAGTTTGAGCTTGGTACTCATGTCCGCACCAGCGAATGCATGACTTTCTTGGCCTAGGACATGTTTTGCCGCGATCCGCGCCATGTCATAGCCTGGTGCAACCAGACCATAAATTTTATTGTCCCAAAGTGCACATTCACCAATGGCATAAATGTCCGGATGTGAGGTCTGGCAATAATCATTAATGATGATGCCGCCACGCTCACCAATCAGTAAACCACTTTGGCGCGCCAGTTCATCACGCGGACGAATGCCGGCCGAGAACAGGATGATATCGGTTTCAAGCACCGAACCATCTCCGAACTTCATTACATGCTGAGTGCTGTCACCATCTTCAATACTTGACGTGGCCTTTTGAGTATGTACCTTGACACCAAGGTCTTCAATTTTAGAGCGCAGTACCCGGCCGCCCAGATCATCAATCTGCACCGCCATCAGACGCGGAGCAAATTCTACGACATGGGTTTCCAGATTCAGATCTCGCAGGGCTTTCGCTGCTTCCAGCCCTAGCAAGCCGCCGCCAATCACTACGCCAGTTTTGGCATTCAGACTGGCTGCACGAATGGCATCCAGATCTTCAATGGTACGATAAACAAAGCAATTCTGACGGTCATTGCCCGGGATTGGTGGCACAAAGGCATAAGAACCGGTAGCGAGAATCAACTTGTCAAAACTCAGCACATCACCCTGGCTGGTGGTGACGGTTTTATGGAGCTGATCAATTTCAACCGCTTTAGTATTAAGTCGCAAATCAATGCCATAAGCATCGGCAAAATCACTACGACACAGACTCAGATCCTTGACCGACTTGCCGCTGAAATATTCGGTCAAATGTACCCGGTCATAAGCTAAATGTGGCTCTTCTGCCAAAATGGTCAGTTCAATGTCATCACCGGCCTGTTCCAGTACAGATTCGATGAATTTATGCCCCACCATGCCATGCCCAATCATGAGAATTTTCATATCTGCACTCCAACTATTGTTTTTTTAAAGATGATAAAAAGCCGCATATCACGTCTAGGCATTGATATGTCTGCTGATTGAATATGTTGTAAATACCGCAACCCAGCGCTTTGTAATGCTGGAGGAAGGGTTGAAACGCTTGTGCGTTTTGTATTGCTGAACAACTGACCATGTCATTTATCCTGTGCTGAACGAAATACCAATCACACTCCTTGAAAGTGCAATTACGATCAGAACGGACATCGTTGGCCGTTGTTAGTATTGAAAGTCATCTTTGACGATTTAATAAATGCAGAAATCGTGCCAACTTTTCCAATAAGAAAACGCCTTATTTCAGGCAGATGATCTACCTAAACGCTTCATTTTGATCAGTCATCAGCTGAAATCCCTAAAGCTATGCACTAAATTGAACAGAAAAATAGAATTTTATGCACCAATTTAATGGCATGTTTTTTGCTTTACTCCTGCTTGAATATTCCTTAGGCCTTACTTGAAAATATTCCATGTCCAAATTACGAATTGCTCTTATTGATGATGATCTGGAGCGCGCCCAATTCATCCAGGAATCCTTACTTTCACATGATTTTCAGGTGGTGGCCTGTTTAATCCTGAATGACCTGAATATGGTACATGTTAAGGGTATTCATGCAGATGTGATCCTGCTGAATATGGATCATCCGCATCGGGATATTATTGAAAGCTGTGTCAGCCAATATGAACTTCCGACCGTGCTGTTTACCCAGAACTCCAATAAAGACACCATCAAAAGTGCGATTGATGCCGGAATCACGGCTTATATTGTCGATGGTATTGATCCCACCAAACTAGAAAGCATTCTGGAAATTTCAATTGAACAGTTTCGCAAGCATAAAAAGCTGCTGAATGATTTAAAAGAAACCCAGGACAAACTGATTGACCGTAAAGATATCGATAAAGCCAAAGCCCTGCTCATCCAGCTGCATGCATTAACGGAAGAGCAAGCTTTTGCTTTATTGCGTAAAAATGCCATGAGTCACCGGATTACCATTGGTGAAATGGCCAGACGCTTACTGGATGCACAGAAGCTGTTATTGGGCCAATAAGGAAAAGCATATGTCCACATTAGAAAAAACTGAACTCAATATTGGCTATATTCCTTTACTTGATTGTGTTGCCATTCTCTGGGCCGAAAAACAGGGGTATTTTGCTGAGCAAGGATTAACCATCAATTTAATCCATGAAGCCTCCTGGTCTAGTTTGCGTGACCGTCTGGCCTATGGCTTTCTGGATGCTGCACATTGCTTGTCTGCCATGCTGCCCGCTGCTGCCCTGGGTACAGACCAGTTACAGGTGGCTTTGCAAACCCCTCTAGTACTGAGCGTGAATCAGGCTTTTATTAGCCTGCGCCAGGATTTGTGTTATGAACTCTGTATCCAGCCTGAGGATGATGAACAGAATACCTCAAAGAAACTGGTACAGGCTTTACAACAGAATCATTCCATCAATCTGGCCTATGTGTATAAATATTCGATTCACCATTACTGTTTAAAAGAATGGCTGGCGCTGACTGATCCACAACTGGCCAAGAATATCCAGCTGATGACCTCTCCACCGCCTTCCATGGTAAAAGGAATCGCGGAACAGGTATTCGATGGCTTTTGCGTGGGAGAACCCTGGAATATTCAGGCCAAACTTGAAGGCTATAGTTTTATCGTCGCGGCAAGCCAGAATGTCATTCCAAAAGTTGCCGATAAAGTCTTGGCCATGACCCAGGAATGGGCAGAACAGCATCCATTTACCGTAGAGGCAGTGGTCAAGGCAGTACAAAAAGCGCAGGATGATTTAAAGCAGCGCCCTGATCTTTCCGAAGTCTGGGATATGTTAGTCGATTATCAGATTATTCAGTTTGAATGTTCCGCCCAGCGGCATGTCTATGACTTTTACAAGATCAAGAATATTATCCGGAATTTTGTTGGGAAAAGTGCCCAACCGAAAGTCGATGATTTTATCTGGCTTCTGCAGCAGATGCAGAAATGGGAAGATATTGAAATGACCGCAGCCGAGAAAAAACAGATTGCAGAACAGTGCATCTATAGTTTGCAAAGCCAGCATGCAGACATTATTGGCTAAATGATGTTACTGAAAAAAGAGGCCTGATTTTTCAGGTCTTTTTCATTGAGTCTATTTTCCAGAAAATGATTAAAAAATCTCTGCATTCTGATCTAACTTCTTGAATATGATTAAGAGTTGTCTGCTAATTTTTGCTATAAAAATAAGTCCTTTTTAAAGTCATTTCAGGATTTGGGATGAAATGGCATCCATTTTGCTTAATCAGTATTACGTTTTATAAAAATTGTAATATTGAGGGGCAACACTATGAGTTACGTTGCGCGTGAACTCAGTCAAAGAAATAAGTTACTGTTTGGCTTGGGGTCGTTTTTAATACCAATTCTGATCTGGTGTGCAGTCAGTTATTTGCCATTTATCTGGCATCCACAAGTCCAGATTATGGATTCAGGTAGTGTTGCCTATTTACAGGTCGAGAGTCGTATTGATAAAGACCAGTTTTTTTCTGCTGCGCAGTCTGCGGTAGATCAGGGTCTGGCTCCGCCGCAGGGTATTCTGGTCAACCCGATTTATCTGCCTGCCCCGCATGAAGTGGCAATCGCATTGGTCACTGCATTTACCACAGAACCTGCTCAAGCCAATGCCCCATGGTTTCATGAAAGCCTGTGGCACAGTATCAAACTGGTGTTTACTGCCTTCTTTATTTCTTCCCTGATCGGTATTCCACTCGGCATTTTATGTGGCTTCTCTAATAAAATTTCCCAACTCACGGAGCCATTTGTCGAGTTTTTCCGTTATCTGCCAGCCCCAGCCTTTGGTGCGCTTGCGGTGGCTATTTTAGGCATCAATGATGCACCAAAAGTAGCCATCATTGTGATTGGAACCCTGTTCCAGCAAATCCTGATCATTGCCAATACTACACGACTGGTGGATCGCAGTCTGATTGAAGCAGGTTTTACCTTGGGCACCAATAAATTAAAAAGCCTGTTTCATGTGGTCATTCCAGCGGCATTACCAGAAATCTACCGCAACCTGCGCGTATTGCTCGGCTGGGCATGGACTTACCTGATCGTGGCTGAACTGATCGGCAGTACCTCAGGAATTACCTGGTTCATTACCCAGCAAGCCCGCTATCAGAATTTTGACAATGTCTTTGCAGCGATCCTGATCATTGGGGTAATTGGTCTGCTCTGTGACGTGATTTTAATGAAATTGGGACAACGCTTATTTAAATGGAAACCGGGAGCAAACTGATGCAAAACACTGAATTTAATACCCGCGAATATTTTGACAAGATTTATAGCCGTCCAGTCATCTTGGAAGCCAAACAGCTCACTCAATCCTTCAAGCATGGCAAAACTGAACGCATCATTTTAAATGGCATTGACCTGAAAATTCATAAACGTGAGTTTATCTGTGTGATTGGTCCATCGGGTTGCGGTAAATCGACTTTTAGCCGTGTGGTAGCTGGGCTAGATCCTTATACCAGCGGTGAAATTCTGGTGGATGGCAAGCCGATTACCGGCCCAAGCCCGGAACGTGGCATGGTGTTTCAAGGCTATACCCTGTTCCCATGGAAGACCGTGAAAGAAAACATCATGTTTGGCCCGAAAATGAAAGGTCAAAGTAATGCTTCTGCTGAAGCGCAGGCACGTGAATGGATCAACATCATTGGCTTGGAAAAATATCAGGATCAGTATCCGCATCAACTTTCAGGCGGGATGAAGCAACGTGTGGCGATTGCCCGCGCCTTGGTCAATGAACCCAAAGTGTTGCTGATGGATGAACCTTTTGGTGCACTGGATCCGCATACGCGCCAAAAAATGCAGCGTCACCTGATGGATCTGTGGCAAAACATCGACATTACCATCATTTTCGTGACCCACGATATGGATGAAGCCATCTTGCTGGCAGACCGGATTGTGGCGCTGAAAGCCAATCCAGGTGAAATCAAAGAAATTATTGAAGTGGATTTACCACGTCCACGCCATCCAGATCTGATGCTGACTCCGGAATTTAAACAGCTTCGCGAGCACGTCAATCATCTGGTACATGCACAGGAGGATGAGCTGGATCCTGCACTAGCCGATCTTCCAGAAATTCCACGCTTGACCAAAGTCAGCACGAGCAAATAATCCGTTTTAAAAAAGAGCCTTTGGGACGACCCAAAGGTTTTAATCGCTGTGTTGGACGACCAACAATAAGGTGATTGCAATGCAAGACCAATACGTACTCCCACTCGTCGATATTTCTAAAATGCAAAGTCCACATCTGGCCGATCGTCTTGAAGTCGCGGCAGCTTTAGACCAGGCCTGTAAAGATGTTGGGTTCCTTTATCTTAAAGGGGATCAGTTTAATTTTGATTATGCCAAGTCACTGGTTGAACTGTCCAAATCCTATTTCGAGCAGGATCTGGACACAAAAATGCAGCACTATATTGGCAAATCCAGTAACCATAGCGGTTATGTTCCAATTGGTGAAGAACAGTTCGCGGGCAACAGTTATGACCTCAAAGAAGCCTACGATGTAAATTATGACTATCAGGGTTCTAGAACAGACTGCCCATTGCTAGGCCCAACCTTATGGCCTGATCATCAAAATTTTAAAACCATTGTTAGCCAATATTACGGCCACTTGCGCACCATCAGCGAACAGATTTTTTCTGCTTTTGCCCTGGCTCTTGGTATCAAAGAAGATTTCTTTGCCGATAAAATTAATGATGCACCAAGTCAATTGCGCCTGATTCATTATCCGTACAATCCGGAAGTGAAAGATGCCGAAGGGATTGGCGCACATACTGATTACGAATGCTTTACCCTGCTGTTACCCACCGCGCCCGGCTTACAGGTTTTGAATAAAGCCGGTGAATGGATCGACATTCCACTGATTGAAAATACCTTGGTGATGAATATCAGTGACATGATGGAAATTCTGTCAAATGGTAAATATCTCGCCACCAAGCACCGCGTGAAAAAAGTCTCTGAAGAACGTTATTCGTTCCCTCTGTTTTGCGCCTGCAATTATGACACCGTGATTGAACCGGTTATTCATACTGAAAATTCCAAATATTCTGCCCTGATCGGGGGTGAGCATCTGTTTAATCAGACCGCCCAGACCTTTCAATATTTAAAACAGCGCATTGCTAGCGGTGAACTGATCTTAAAAAATGCTGTACCACTTTCCTCTTTTGGACTTGAAGAACAGGCGGAGACAGCATCATGAATCTGTTTGAAGTAATTAAAACTTTAAAGCCCACTATCCCTCAGCCAAAGATTATTCCGGGCTTTTTATATGGTGCTTTCCGGCGTAAAAGTATCAGTTTTTATAATGGTCTAACCGATGAAAACACTATTGTGTACTGGTTCCAGTCGCGCAGTTTTACCATTGATCTTCGTCTAAAAAGCCAGACGGGAACTGCTGTTCAGGAACGCCAAGGCTGGATTGGCAATACGCTTTGGGATAACACCAGCCAGCTCTTGTCCTGGGAAGTGAAAGACTACGCCAATTACCAGAATCATGTGCAGTGGCCGGAACCAGCCAGGTTGCATGCGATTGGCAACTGCATTCTGGAATTTTCTCCAAGTAATGTCTATGTCGAAGACTGGCGCCAGCAGGTGCAACACGGTTTATTTTTAGGCCTGCGTCTTCAGTCTGCGCTTGATGTTCAATCTGGTCAGACACTGGAAATGGATGGCGGCCTGATTATTTGCGCTGATCATATTGCTTATGCCCTGACGCGTTTGCCTGAAGTGCAAAGTACAGTCGCTCAAATGGACTTGAAAGCTGTTGATCCGACCGTGTTTGCCTTGTTGGAAAGTTTTGAGGTTTCTATCGGGACTGATGGTCAAGCTAAAACTTACAGCACCTGCAGCAGTGAGACAGGTAAAGCTTTTAACCTGGAAAATTTTGAAGTTCTCAATGGAAGCAGTCTGGTTCAGCATGTCATTTTAGATGGTCGCGACATTGACCTGATTTTTGAGCTGGATATATACCAGCCAGATTACCAATTTCAATATACAACCCCCACGACTACACAAGCTGAAATCTGGCTGAAGTCAGAACAGGATCACCTGATGCAACATGCAGAACGGGTGTTATAGGGAGAAATATGTCTTTTTTATATCTGTCGATTGCCATTATTGCAGAAGTCATTGCCACTTCTGCATTGAAAGCTTCCAATGGTTTCAGCGTGCTCTGGCCTTCACTTGCCACCATTGCCGGTTATGCCGTTGCCCTGTTTTTCCTATCACTGACCATGAAAACCATTCCGATGGGCATTGCCTATGCAATCTGGTCTGGTGCTGGCATTATCTTGATTTCAACGGTTGGCCTCTTGGTGTTTAAACAGCAACTGGATCTTCCCGCGCTGATCGGTCTGGCGTTTATGATCATTGGCATTATTTTTATCAATGTCTTTTCCAAAAGTACGCAGCTTTAATATTTTAATATTCATCTAACAATAAAAAATCCCCAATCCGGGGATTTTTTTATGGGTCTAGATTACATTCCCCAATGAGGCGGCATGCTCTATTTGAGTTCTTGTAACAGAGTCGGAACAATCACACCATCCACATTCATTTCAGTCGTATAAATGCCGTTGACCACATTGAACTTGTTCACATGGTAGCTGGAACCATAGATCGAGTCGAAGCCATCACCTTTGGTAAAGACTTTCTTGTTGGCGGCCAGATCCAGCAAATGCGTGCCATCAATGAACTGCATATAGGTCTTCGCATCGACACCGACACGTTTGGACATGATCTGTGCAGCATCTTCACGAGTCGCCGGGTCATTGATGTATTTGACAGTTTTATCCCAAACCTGAATCACCTTTTTCCATTGCTCTTTATTGGCTTCCAGATGGGCTGGATTCACGGTCAAGGTATCGTAGATTAATCCAGGCTTGTCTTTAGAGGTGAAAATAATCTTGGAACCGGCAACAGCAGATAAAGCCTGATTTGCCACCGGCTGCCATACTGCAATCGCATCAATATCGGGAGTGGCAAAAACCTGTGGCAATTCATTGGTCATGGTATTGACCAGTTTGACCTCATTCAGGCCAACTTTGGCATCATCCAGTGCAGTGGACAGTAACAAGTGATCGACCAGACCTTTTTCAGTGGCTACGGTTTTACCGCGCAGATCCTGAATCGAATTAATGCCATTCTTGGCAATAATCACGTCATTTCCAGCTGAATAATCGGTCGCCATGATCATCACGCCCTTGGTCCCGCCAGAGCCAGTGACCAGATTATCACCATTAGTGACCATGACCGCATCCAGCTGGTTGGCAGCAAAAGCTGAAAGTGAGGCTGAATAGTCAAACCATTTAAAATCAGCATTGACTCCAGCTTCCTCTAACCAGCCTTTTTCAATCGCAACTTGCCACGCAACCCAACCCGGCCAGTCGCTATAACCAATCCGGATGGGTTGAGTATTTACAGTACCTTCAGCCTTGGCATTTGGTTCAGGTACTTTAGCGGTATTGTCACAACCGCTTAAAAGGATTGCAGACAGTACGGAAACTGACATCAGTGCTTTTTTGATCATTTTGCGACTTCCCCTATGCATTCACATTTAAATTTGGTATTTGAAAGTTGTTTAGATTTCATAAATTCGCGCCAGCCACCGAAATGACTAATATCTGTTGCATCCTCAAGTGCATAGCCTTCACAGATAAAGCCTTTGACCCAAGTACCATCAATCAGCTGAACATTACCGATCCCCAATGGTGCCGGAACTTCTGCAACAATGTCTCCGAACAGTGCACGCGGAATGTCCCAGACTTCGACTTCAATTGAACAACCTTTCGCGTTGTATTGGAGGCCGGGTTTTGGTGGTGTGGTATTTTTTAAAGCATAGAGTTTGTAATGCGAAGCAGTCCGGGTCTGCTTGATCAGGGTGCCACTGCGTGTGGTCAGCTGAAAGTTCAGCGGCATTCTACTTAGATGTGCACCGACGACAGCCAGTTTGACGCTGTGATCCGATGAGATTTCAGTTGTTTTTTCATAGCTAAGTTCAGAGGTGCCTAGCTTTAACTGGCTCGATTGCTGCCATTTTTGCCCGAATTTGGCCAGTGCTTCATCCATCCAGGCTGGCGCAATAAAGGTCACACCCGTTGGAAGACCATCAGCACGAATGCTATTTGGTAATGCCAAAGCCGACAGGTCGGCAAAATTGACAAAATTGGTATAAGCGCCCATGTGGCTGTTTTTTACCAGAGGATCGGCTTCTACTTCTGCAATGCGATAAATGGTGGGTGCAGTAGGCACCATCAAGGCATCATAATGTGCCAGTGTATTTTGAATAACACGGCTCAGGTGGGCACGTTCATATTCATCCTGCATGACATCGACCGCATTGAACCGGTCTGCCTGCGCAATAATCTGGCCAATGACCGGATGGGTCTGCTCGCGTTGCACCATTTTTTCCACGGCACTGGTACGTTCAGCCACCCAAGAGCGGTTATACAAGGCCGCTGCCAGTTGTTGAAATGGAGCAAAATCAATCGGCTCAACCGTATAACCCAAGCTTTGTACACGTGCGATCGCCAGCTGGAATGCTTTTTCAGTTTCAGCATCGCCATAAAATTCCAGTGTATCTGGAATGGCAATTTTCCCTTTTGAAAATTGGCTAGGAACATTCTGAGGATGCGTTCTGGAATAATCATCGCTGGCATCATAGCCCTGCATGACTTGCGCTACCTGCCAGGCATTATCCACCGTTAATGCAAAAATCGAAATCACATCGATGGTGCGGCAAGCCGGAATCAGGCCAGTAGTCGAGAACCAGCCTTTGGTCGGTTTGAGTCCGACAATGTTATTGTGCCCTGCTGGTACACGTCCTGAACCTGCAGTATCTGTACCCAGACTGAATGGTACTAATCCATTGGCTACCACCACGCTGGAACCCGAACTCGAACCGCCGCTGATATATTCAGGATTAAAGCTGTTCTTCACCGCGCCGTATGGTGAGCGCACCCCGACCAGACCCGTTGCAAACTGGTCCAGATTGGTTTTACCCACGACAATCGCGCCGGCAGCTTTTAATTTGGCTACTGCTGTTGCATCGGAAGTCGCCAGATAAGCTGCCTCTTTACATGCTGCTGTGGTATAGAACCCTGCAACATCAATATTGTCCTTGACTGCAAATGGCACCCCATAAAGTGGCAAGCTTTCAATATCTGCACCAGTCAATGCATCAATTTGTGCCTGTAATTGTGCTGCTGTCGCAATTGATATCCAGGCATGATCGTCATTATTCAACTCGGCTACATACTCAATCAGGTCACTAAGCTGGATATTGTTATTCTGGTAGGCGTGTTGCCAGTCCTGTACAGTCCATAAGTTGTGCACAGCTGTTCTCCTTAAGTGTGTTCGGTATTTTGTGGAATAGGTGGCATGACGGCATCCATCAGTTCGAGATGGCCTTTAATCACGCCTTTCAGTGCAATAAATTGTTCGCTTATTTCTTTCAGATCACTGCTCGCGCCCTGCATCAGCATGACTTGCAGGATTTTTTCATCATCCAGCTGGATATGAAGTGAGTTGATCACTTGCGCCAGATACTGCTGTTGCAGATCGACCAGCTGACTGCGTAGCGGTTTAAGGCTGACGTCATAGAGCAAAGTAAGTGTGCCAACCATGACTTCATCGCGAATCACCAGATCATCAATCAGGTGACGGTTAATCATGTCGACAATGGCCTGCGAACGGCTTTCATAGTGCTGCTCGACAATTTTTTGATCCATCGCATGTAGCGTGGTTTCTGGCACGGTAATACTGATCCGTGCCAATTTTTGTTTAGGCACGATGTTGATCCTTGGGTTGGTATTGGGAAGACTGTTTAATGTGAAAGCCTGCGCGTACGCTGAGCAGCTCAACCAGAAAGTGAAGCCATGGATGCATTTTTTTATTTGATGTCGGATTGTTCATGTGCATCTCCTGTGGATATTACAAAACCAAAATTTCGTATTACTTAGGAAAATGCAGAAAGCGTGCCAATTTTTAGTTATTTGGATGAAGTGAATAAACTTATATAAAAGGGCGAAAAAAAGCCCCATAAGATTGAAATGGGGCTTGTTCTAAAGCAAAAGTAAGTTTTGTATTTCACCGGTTTATTCCATTTTGATTGCTCATGTCCTTGCTATTCTTTTTATACATGAATGGTTAACCGATGTTTGTGATTATGAGTGATCAAGTGTATTGCTCTCCTCTATTTATGTTGTATATAAATAAAAGCATTAAGCGTGCCACAATATTAAAATAGAATAGATTTAAGTAGAATGCATGGGAAATTAATTACATACGCAAAAATAGGCAAAACAAGAATGATTAATTTTTTAATTTTGCCTAAAAAATAGACCATTTTGCACCATTGGGGTTCGAGTGTGCATCAAAGTGTGGCTGAACATATTAAACTCTTTAAGCACGGTTTTTGTTAACTCGAGCTCGTAGGTCATTAATACTTATCTTTACAGTTTTTTTTCAGTTTCAACTTCTTCTGCAAGTTTGAGCAGTTTTTTGTCTTCAATCAAATCCATCAGGCGTTCATACATGTCCGCAGGAACGCAATAGAATGCTGGGTTATTACGGGTGAGAATCGCAACTGTTGTACTAAAGCAATTAATCACCACTTCAATGAGGTTCTTTTTAGATATGAAATGCTTGCGACAAAGCGTGAATAGATAATATTGTTCAATATAAATTCCTTAGCCTACTTGTTGAAGCTCTAAAGAGAGTATCCTTTTTGCTTCATTATAAACTTCACTACTTCGAATGATATAAGAACAAAAATATGAATATTTTTCATTAGGTTTCATTAATGATTCGATTCTATCAATGGAATCAGAAATTCTACGTATCTGGTTTAAACGTTTTCGATTAGTATCTTTCTCGTTTAGCTCTTCAAGAGCCTCTTCTAAGGTTTGTTCATATTCACAAAATACTTTTATCAATTTGCTGTAGGGATCATACAATCGACTTTTTAAACCACAGACATCAATTGTACGTTTAGCTATTTCAGTTTTACCTTTCATACGTGCTAAGACAAATTCAAACTGCTGACTAGGATCAAAATCTTCATCATACGGATTTAAAATAGGTTCAACACCTACATCATGGGTAAGTTTTGAATCATTACACTTACGACAACTTGGTAAAAAATTATCCCAATCAAAAGCTTTATCATGATAGATAGATTTTGGATAGAAATGTTCAACTTCTATATTTCCACTATCTTTTGGACTTCCTTCACAAAAAGCACATTTTTGATGTGAGCTAGCAAATAAAGGGGTAGTAATATCCTTATGTCTGTAATGGCTAAGAGCCGAAGCTTTCTCTTCTTTCGGAATATTCTTGTAAGTTCCATATTTACTTACTAATGCAAGTAAATGATCTGTCCATTCTCTTTGTTTATCTTGAAGGATTTGAGGAATATCATTTTGTTTTTCAAGCTTGATCATGACTTATTCAAGCTCCAAAGAAGCCATCTTCATTTCTAATACTTGTACTATCGTGTCATCTGAATGAGTAATATTTTTCAAATGCTCCATTACAGATAAAAGTTTAGTCTTATCTTTTGATTCATAAGCATCGAGAGCTTCATCTATAAGCCTTTCATAATCCTTATTCTTAAGACTTTTAACTCCCATTACATCTTCCAAAATCTGATCAGTATTCCAACCTGAGTAGCGCTTATCACTAGGCTTAAAATAATATTCTGTTTTCCCAGTTTCACGATTCATAATAATGACTTCACCTTCTTTTGCTGAAGCCAAAAGATGTGGTGAATGAGTCGTTACAATAAATTGAAGTTTAGGGAATAAAGCCTCTAATCCATCTCTAATATTAAATTGCCATTCAGGGTGCAAATGTAAGTCCAATTCATCAATTAAAACCGTACCAGTTGCCTCTTGAATATTTCTATGTCCTTGAGGGTTAATTTTTTCAATCCATTCAATAATATTAGCAATCACAGAAAAAATTGCTTGAAATCCAGCAGACAATTCTTCTAGATAACACTCCTGACCATACAATCTGAAAATAGGTTCTAAATCTCTTTCTGTTCTTAAATATTGGAAATCACTTCCCGTAGGAGCAATTCTTGGTAAGTTTTCAAGCAAAATATCCCAATTAATCTTTTCCTCGTATGCCCAATCTTTATCAATATAGAAATATCTATTGATAAACCATTGCTTAACATTTGAATTACTATATTCAAGATTTCTTTGTCGATATATATCTATAGAATTTTGCCGTGGTTCCTCACGCTGTGCGCCTTGAACTCTTACATAATCAATAGATCTTTTTGTCCCTAAAAATAAGGGTATTATTTCTTTATTTTGACCATCAGGAACAAACACCCTGTATGGTTGTGTTACATTTTCAATGCGAGGAGGAAACCAATTTTTCATTTGAGTTTCTCTATATGCATTACCTTCCCTGAAGGACTCTTTGGCTAAACCTAGAAATATAAGTTCACCTCCATTTACAACTTCTATATGAAAACTAGATTCACTAGTTAATCTAGAGGAGTTGAAATCATGATGAAGGCAGTGATGTATACCAGTTAAAATACTACTTTTACCACAACCATTAGGTCCGGTTATAAAATTAAATTTTTCATTAAATTTTACTGAAATCTTAGAAAACATTCTAAAATTTTCTGCATTAAAAGATTTTATAAAGTAGTTAGTCATTTCAGATTTATTCGCTTTTGTCATCCATATATTATCTATATATTCTTAACATTTAAAAAGCAAAAACCGCCCTTGCGGACGGTCTATTTTATTCCTACTTCATTAAGCCACTGGTGCCAACGTAAACAACACCTGCCCCGTTTTTACCGTCTGCCCTTTTTCAATGGTAATTGCATCCACACGCATACGCTCAGGTGCAATAATTGGTATCTCAATCTTCATCGCTTCAATCACAGCTAAGGTCGCACCTTCTTCCACAATATCGCCTGACTGACATTCAATTTTCCAAATTGAACCCGGCATATGTGATTCCACCGCACAACCACCTTCAGGCACTTCAACACCTTCGCCATCATCCACAGCATCTAGACTTTCAGAGACATATTCCGCAAGACCTGCTTCATGCCAGCGACGGCGCTCTGCATCAAAGTTGGCTTGTTGCACCGCTTTAAATGCCGAAATAGATTCTTGGTTTTCAGTTAAGAAGTCGTTGTATTCTTTTAGATTCAATACACCATCTTCAATGCGTAATTTTAAACGCCCTGCTTTAAAGTCCTCACGCATTTGCATGAGTTCCGCTTCAGACACTTCATAAAACTTAATTTGGTCAAAGAAGCGCAGTAACCACGGCATACCTTGTTCAAAGTCAGGGTTTTTACGGTAGCGTGACCACATTTGCGAAGTACGACCGACAAACTGATAACCACCCGGACCTTCCATACCGTACACGCACATATACGCACCGCCGATCCCCACAGCATTCTCAGGCGTCCACGTCCGCGCAGGGTTATATTTAGTCGTGACTAAACGCTGACGCGGATCAAGCGGGGTTGCTACAGGCGCACCCAAGTACACATCGCCCAAGCCCATGACCAAATAACTCGCGTTATAGACCACATCTTTCACGGCTTGTTTGTCTTTTAAGCCATTGATACGACGAATAAATTCGATATTGTCAGGACACCACGGTGCATCAGGGCGCACAGTTTGCATATAACGTTCGGTTGCGAGTTGGGTTTGTGAATCTTCCCAAGCAAGCGGTAAATACACAGTACGTGATGGCACTTGCATCTCAGTGACATCAGGCAGTTGCTCTTCTGCGAATTGAAGCATACGCAATAAATCAATCTGATCAAGCTTGGTCGAATCAAAATGGATTTGCAGCGAACGAATGCCCGGTGTCAGGTCAATAATGCCTTGAATATTTTGATCTTTGACCCATTGCACCAGCGCATGAATACGGAAACGCAGGTTTAAATCTAAAACCAGTTCGCCATATTCAACCAGCATATAGTTGTTGCCAGCAGGACGATACACCACATCAGGCGTACCATTTTGCCCTTTTAAGGTATCTAAAATGGCAGATTTCAGTGTGCTGATTTCAGGATAAAATGCTTCATCAAAAGTCACCGCTTGCGTATCTTGGGCAGTTAATTGCGCATGATATTTTTCATTCAGCAATTTGGCTTGATGGTAGCTCACAGGCACAAATTTAACTTTATCACCGGCTTTGAGCTGACCCAATTTCCATAATTCAGAATTGATCACCACCGCAGGGCACACGAAACCACCTAGGCTTGGACCATCAGGCCCAAGAATAATTGGCATATCCCCAGTAAAGTCGATCGCCCCAATGGCATAGGCATTGTCATGAATATTGGATGGATGCAGACCCGCTTCACCACCATCCTGACGTGCCCATTCAGGTTTTGGACCAATCAAACGGATACCAGTACGGCTTGAGTTAAAGTGAATTTCAAACTCATTGGCAAAGAAAGTATCAATGTCGTTTTTGGTAAAGAAATCAGGTGCACCATGTGGACCATACATCACCGCAATTTCCCAAGTATTTGAGAATGTTGGGATTTGATCTTCATTTAATGCTTTCACTTCATCGGATGTAAATGCCGTGATTGGAAGCATATCGCCAATCAGTAAGTTACGCCCTGCATGACCACCGAATTGACCTAAAGTAAAAGTTGCTTGTGAGCCTAAATATTCAGGCACATTTAGACCGCCTTTAATGCCAATGTAGGTACGACAACCTGTGGCGATCTTGCCACATTTTAACACCTGACCTTTGCGTACATTGACAGTTTGCCACATTGGAACGGCTACGCCATCCAAAGTAGATGGCATATCACCACCAGCAAGCACAATTTGACTATCACAATGAAATTTTAGGCTTGGCCCTTGTAGCGTACATTCCAAACCTGCGGTATTCGGTACATTGCCTAACAATTGGTTTGCGACATTTAAAGACAGCGGATCAATCGCACCGGATGGTGGCACACCAACATCCCAATAACCTAAACGTCCTGTCACATCTTGCACGGCGGTTTGTATACCGGCTTGGAGCACTTCAATCTTTTGAGTTTTCCACTCAAAGGTATTTAAGAAGCGTGTGGTTTGTGTCCCCGCTTTAAACACATCGCAATCGATAATGTTTTGCAGATATTCAAGGTTGGTTTCAATGCCGGCAACTTGCGTTTTAGCCAGTGTGTCGGTCATGGCTTGAATTGCAGAATCACGATCATCTGCTGTCACAATGATTTTGGCAATCATCGGGTCATAGAAAGATGATACGTTTGAACCTGTTTCCACCCATGTTTCATTACGCGCATTGGCATCAAACTCAACATGTGTTAAAAGCCCTGCACTTGGTTGGAAGTTTTTAATTGGGTCTTCTGCATAAAGACGCACTTGAATCGAATGACCTTTGGATTCGAGTTGTGTTGTCGGACGAGTCCAATCGCCACTGCCTAAAGTCACCATCCATTCAACAAGATCGACACCAAAGACTTGTTCAGTCACGCCATGTTCTACTTGTAGACGGGTATTCACTTCCAAGAAATAGAATTCTTGCGTGTCAGTATCCATCACAAATTCAACTGTACCTGCCGAGCGGTAATTCACCGATTGCATCAATTGAATCGCGACATTTTGAATATAGGCACGTTGCGTATCGTTTAAATGTGGTGCAGGCGTTTCCTCAATGACTTTTTGGTTACGACGTTGCACCGAACAATCACGCTCGCCCAGTGCTAGAACTAAACCGTTGCCATCACCAAAGATTTGCACTTCGATATGACGAGCATTTTGTACGAATTTTTCTAAGTAAAGGCCTGCATCTTTAAAGTTGGCTTGCGCTAAATAAGACACGGTTGCATAAGCTTCTTTCAGCTCCTCCGCATTCCACACCAAACGCATGCCAATACCACCACCACCTGCGGTACTTTTCAGCATCACAGGATAGCCAATACGCTCAGCCTCAAGCAGGGCTTCAGCTTCATCAGCCAATAATTGGCTACCTGGCAATAACGGTACATTGGCTTGAATCGCCAATTCACGTGCAGTGTGTTTCAGACCAAATGCTTTCATTTGCTCGGCATTTGGGCCCAAGAACACAATGCCTTGTGCTTCACAGAGATTACAGAATTCGGCATTTTCAGACAGGAAACCATAACCCGGATGAATCGCTTGCGCACCGGTTTGTTTTGCCACTTCTAAGATTTTATCGACGTTTAAATAGCTTTGACTTGCAGGTGCATCACCGATAAAGACGGCTTCATCCGCTAAAGTTACATGCAATGAATCACGATCGGCTTCTGAATAGACAGCTACTGATTGAATGCCTAATTTTTTTAGGGTACGGATTACACGACACGCAATTGCACCACGGTTGGCGATGAGAACTTTATTAAACATGGCTTATTCCTCGCCTTCACGGACAATCAGTTGAATTTTAGTTGGGTTATAGGCATTACATGGGTTATTCAGTTGTGGGCAGTTGGAGATGAGTACGATCAAATCCATCTCGGCTTTCACTTCGACATATTTACCTGGTGCAGAAATACCATCATCAAATTTCAGGTGACCCTCTGAAGTCACAGGTACATTCATAAAGAAGTTAATGTTTGGACCGATATGACGCACGTTTAATCCGTGCTTTTTGGCAATCGGATGTTGTGATAGCGCAATCATGAAATTGTTACGGCAACTGTGCATTGGATATTTATCGTGGGCATAACGTACCGTGTTACTTTCACACGAACATGCACCGCCTAAAGTGTCATGACGACCACAGTTGTCATCGTTAATAATGGCGATTTTATTGCCAAAATTGGTATAAAGCGTTGTACCTTTCTCTAAATAAATTTGACGATTCATCGCCAAAGTATCGGTTGCGCTATAACGCTCTTCAGGGTTAGAAGCAGAAATAAATAAGGTATCTACCGCTTGGTTGCCTTCAAGGTCGACAATACGGAAGTACTGACCTTTTTTGACTTCACACATCCACGCTTCACCGGCAGGACAAACTTCGCTGAGTACTGATTTTTCTAGGTTTACGAGTGCAGTCATGATTATTCCCCTTAAGCAGTTAAAGCGTAGTAGCGGTTATTATTTTGGAACGCACGCTGATTTTGCGGGCATGAATCACGGCAGACATCGGTGTCGCCTAAAGGAAGCGCTTTAAAGAGTGAGAGCTGAATATCGGCAGGTGCATATTCAGTAGAATTGTCTAAGGCATGTGGTGCACTGGATAAAAACACCAAACAATCCATTTCAAAACGTAGTTCAATCACCTGATCAGTATTGTCAGATACGACATAAGACAAGTTACCGTTGTCATCTGGTTGCACTTTAGAGAATAGATTTAAAGTATTGCTAAGATCGGTCGCAGATAATCCAAATTTGGTCATCTCTAAAAGCAAACTGTCTTTGCCATTGCGGTACATGTCGTTACGCGCATCTTGAAACGTTTGCGTACCAAACTGTTGTTCGATTTGCTGTGCTGTGCTTGGCGCACAAAAGGCATCGTTCCAACCGTGATCATCTTTCACAATGGATACCATCGCGCGTCCAAGGTCAGACGCTAAAATATGCCCTGTACTTAAAAATGCCGTGTGTTGTGCTTTTAAGCTGTCTGGCATGTTATAGGCTTCAAGCTTGTCTTCGCTATTTACACAAAACAGTGAAACATTGGCATTCGCGCCTAAAGATTTGAGTTGTAAAACTGCGCCACGCTGAATGCGTGCTGACCAGTGGTGTCCACCCGGTAAACGTTCAGTCCAGAGGACTTGATCTTCGTGATAAGTTATTGTGCTCATTTGCATCCATCCCAATCTTTTTACGGTTTACCTCCCGGGCTTTTATCCCTCCGTGTAGCTTGGGTTTGAACAAACCTAGCCGTGAACTCTCGGTCGCAGACCTACATGAATGTTCATGTATCGGAACCCTAGATCACTTTATGATGATGTAGATAGATGCAAAGGACGTGCCAAACTGGTAATACTATTTTTTATATTCATAATACTTTTTTTTGAGATGGAACTGATCACTTCAGGTTCAAGGCTCTGAAAAAGGCATCAAGATGTAGCAAAATAAAAAAATCCCGGCTTGTACCGGGAATTGTAAAATCTAGAGATGAGAACTCAATCAAACTATTTAAGCGGTAGAGTTATTTACTTAAAATCTCATGCAGCATATTACGTAACCATTGATGACTGGTTTTATGATGACAAGACATATGCCAATACTGCTTTACGGAATAGGTCGGGAAAGCAATCGGTGCCTCAAAAATCTTGAGATTGCCACGTGATAATAAAACTTCACTCAAATAATAAGGCACGGTCGCAATCGCATCGGTTTCCTGTACCACCAGTCCTACCCCGAGATAACTTGGCAGACGCATTAGAATGTCACGCTTGAGTTCCAGATTCAGCAATTCATTTTCAATATGGTAATGCCCCATCCCGGCATCAATATCAATATGGGTTTCACGTAAATACTCTTCTGTCGTGATGCTGTCACCGGTCAGGCGCGGATGGTCTTTCGCCGCGATCACCACATAATATTGCTCAAACAGTTTCTGCTGATAAAAGCCATTCTCCAGATTTGGCAAGAAGCCCAAAGCCAGATCAATCTCACCATTGGCCATTTGATAACTGGTTTCCGATGTAATCGGACGCACATTCAGACGGATATGGGATGCATGCTGCTTCAGATACTGGGAAATTTTTGGCAATAACACCAGATGTGATACATCGGTCATCGCCAGTGTAAAGCGCTGCTGTGAAGTGACCTGATCAAAATTGATAGTGAAATTATTGATTGCTTCAACTTTGCTCAGTGCTTCGCTGACCAAGGGAAAGAGCTGTTTGGACAGGTCTGTCGGCAGCATTTCATTGCCAATACGTAAAAATAAAGGATCACCATAATGCTGGCGAATTTTATTCAGCAGATTGCTCACCGCTGGCTGGCTCATATCTAAATGATCGGCTGCCTGAGATACGTTTTTAAATTTATAGACATAATAAAAAATACTGAGCAATTTACAGTCAAGTTCAAACACAGAAATACATTTCCTTTAACTTTCTCCTCATTCGGACAGGTCTTTCATCCGCATAAGTCTATTGAGGGTCAGATTAAAATATAACACTTTGCCACTATTTTCAGGATTAAACTCGCTGTAATTTTCCGTAAATAAATACTTTTAACAGGTGAATAAATCCATTAAAAAGTCCCTTAGCGTAAAATTTCCAGCCCGGTTTGCTCAGGTCAGTTAAACATTTAAATCGTATGCGATATACTCAGCCCCACCGAATAAATGGTAAAAATACAGAGAAATCTTATATGTTTCAGGATAAAAAGCTGGTCTGTTTTGATCTAGATGGTACGTTGATTGATTCTGTAGGCATCTGGAATCAGGTCGATGCAGCCCTGATTGATGAGCTCTCCAACAGAAAAGTCGATTTACATGAGATTCAGATTCAGCAACAGCGCGATCTTCAACTTACCGCCTTGAGACATAGGTCAGATCCTTATCTGGAATATTGTGGATTTTTAAAAGAACAATACGGTTTTGAACCAGCTAAAGAAGAAGTAAAAAATCGTCGTTATAGTATTTCCCGACATTTTCTGGATGATATCGTCGAGTTAAAACCTCAGGCAGACCTCCTGATTCAGGCTTTAAAACAGCAACAGATATCACTGGCTTTGACCACCACCACCAGTTTATTCAATGTACAGCGCTATCAGGATAACAATCGAAATATTAACTCTAAAATCAGCTTTGATGAGGACTTTTCCTTGATTCTCACCCGTGAAAATGTCCAGAACATTAAACCTCATCCCGAAGTTTATCTGAATGTTTTGCAAGCCTTTAACCTTCGACCTGAGGAATGTCTAATTATTGAAGACTCTCTAGTCGGTGTAGAAGCAGCAAATCATGCGGGCATCGAGGTAGTGGGAATTTATGACCAGCACTCCGCTCATGAAATAGATTTGATCAAAGCCAAAGCAAATTATTATGTCGAAAATTTTGCTGAATTATTAAGTTCATTCAATAACAACATCCACTAAAAAAGATGCCATGAAGCATCCTTGTTCATGACATCTTGAATACTATTTGTGGCTTAAAAATCTTGCTGACTATTTGGCTTTTTTATAGATTGAGCCTGAACCAACCAGATTTCCGGTTTTCTCATCGATTGCAAAATCGACCATACCTGCACCTGCGTTCAACTGAAGCATGCCATTTTCGTTCACTGCAGCGGGCATTGGATTCTTTTTCTCGGTTTTACCGGTTTCCTTATCTTTGATCGTATTGGTAATCAGATAATTTTCACCATTTTTTGAAATAACCAGAATATTTTCAAGTTTTGGATTTTCCACGGTGTTTTTCCAGTTGCCCTGATAATCTGGTGCGGGTGCTTCAGTGGTGTTACAAGCAGTTAAAAGTACTAATAATGGAATTGCTGAAAAATATTTAAGATGTTTCAAAACTGAGACCTTAAGTGTAACGACGCGGCCATTATAGAGAGAAGCCCTTAGGGCTGAAGCAGGTTGTTGTAGGCAAAGCGTTTCAGCAGTACTGGATCTGTTTTGCTTTCGTCATTTTTTGAAATCTGTATCCATATTTTATTCATAAACAGGAGGATTTTAATGATATTGAATCTGATAAAGGTCAAAAAAAAATTCCTCAATAGACCATCCAAATCTATTGAGGAGTACCAAAACGGTAAAATAAGTAAAGCTTAAAAATTATGACAATAGTTTCGCTTTAAAGTAGTTGAATACAGATTTGGCAGCATGGGTTTTTTCAACCACCTGCTCAGTCCAGTGATTCGGTAGAGAACATTTAGCCAGACCTACCCACACTGTAGAAAACTGTTTCATGAAGCTGGCTTCGTTATAATGAATACCATATTCTGCACAGAGCGCTTTGATTTTTGGCGCAACCTGCGCATAGCGATTGGCGGGCATGTCCGGGAATAGATGATGCTCAATCTGATGACTCAAATTACCACTCAAGATATGTAGCCAAGTTGTTCCACTAAAATTGCTCGAACCGCGAATCTGGCGTAAATACCACTCGGCACGGGTTTCATTGTCGGTATTGTCCATTTCAAAGGTTTCAGCATCTTCAGTGAAATGACCGTTAAAAATGACGGCAGAAGCCCATAGACTGCGAATCACATTGGCCACCGCATTTCCGGTAAATACCGGAATGGCATTTGGCCCTGCAATAATCGGGAAAAACACATAATCTTTTAACACCTGACGACGCATCTTCTGGCGCAAAGGTGCTGCTTCTTCCCAGACTTCTTTCCAGGTTTTGGTTTTATAGGCAATCACATCTTCCAGATGCAAACGTTGCAGGCCAACATACCATTCGAAAAACACCATTAACTGAATGCCCAATGGAATATTGAACAGAAAACGTGGTTCCCATTTTTGTGATTCACTAACTCGAATCAGCCCATAACCGACATCATGATCCATTCCGACAATATTGGTATAAGTATGGTGAATATAGTTGTGCGTGTATTTCCAGTCATCGCCGGTTGAAATCGTATCCCAGTCATAGGTCGCACCGTTCAGACTCGGATCATTCATCCAGTCGAACTGGCCATGCATGACATTGTGACCGAGTTCCATATTTTCCACGATTTTGGAAAGACCGAGCAGACCTGTCCCCGCCAGCCATACCGGTGGCAACCAACCGGCAAACATCAGCATGCCACGTGAGGCAATTTCGCTATAGCGGACAAAGTTGCGGATTTTATAAATATATTCGGCGTCTTTTTCCCCCAGATCATCCATGACCTCGCGGCGGATCGCATCGACTTTGGCACCGAATTCCTCAATCTGTTCAGGACTAAGAAATTGGCTTTTGCTATGTCGTTTAAAATCAATTTGCATATTCATGGGAGCACCTTCTTATAGTTTAATTAATGGCTTATCAATAGTTTATAAATTAATCACCACAGGACTCACTGCCTGAGAAATGCACAGTTTGATCTGGGTATTATTACCATGATCAATTTCACCGGTCAGGACATTTCGTACCGAACCACTGACTTTGGTACAGGAACAGGTATTGCAGATACCCATTCGGCAGCCATGCGCTGGTCTCAAGCCGGATTTTTCGGCACTTTCCAGTAAGTTGGACTGGGCTTGAAATTCCTGCTGCGATCTTAAAAACCGTACCGGCTGTGCTTTAATTTTTTCATCGACCACAATCTGGAAATATTCCCAATGAAAATTGGATTTCAATTCCAGTTTATCAACGATGCGAAGTGCGGCCTTCATCATCCCGGCGGAGCCACAAGCATAAATTTTTCGTTCTGCAAAGTCTGGCACCAGCTTTTGTAATAAGCTCTGCGTCAGATGCTGCTGGTGTTCCACGGTATTGAAATGGTGATATTTCAAGTTTGGATGCATAAGAGCCAATGTTTTCAGTTCAGCATGAAAGGCATCATCTCGAGTGAAATAAATCAGGTCGATCTGTTCCAGAGACTGAATGACTGCTTTTTGCAGCAAGGAGTAAATGGCGGTAATACCACTACCTGAAGCCAGGAATAAAATCGGCTGGGTGGATTTTTGCAATGTGAACTCACCTTGGGGCTGTGAAATTTCAATCACTGCACCAATTTGCATCAGGCTTAAGGCACGTGACACTTTACCCTGCTGTTTAACCGCAATGATCAGATCACCATTTTTCAATACCGTTACTACAGAATAATGTCGCTGATGACGTACGCCATCAAGTCTGATGGTCACTGCAATATTCTGTCCGGCCTGAAATGACTTGGCTTTAAAATTATGATTTGGACGTAAGTGAATCTTGAAAAAGTCTGGGCTGATGGCTTGAATGCCCATAACGGCAGCCTTAACTTTTTTGATTGCCCAGGTTGGATGGATTTTTTCACCAATAAAATCAATGAAATCTTCCCGGATCCAATGCGGCTGATAGGTTGGCATGCTTGTCATTTTTATCCCCTTATCCGCAGACAGCTTCATTAATGTACAACTGTCTAATTATTATATTGCTCAGAATAAAGAATTCTCACATTCACACCATGTCAATACAGGTCAAATTATGTGCCTAAGCCATATAATATGACTTTTTGTCGGACAATATCATTTAAAAGTATCGATCAAGACTATATGGATTGAGAAAAAGTATTTTTAAACAAACAACGCTGCTTAGCCTGGACATAAAAAAACTGACCTCTCATTAGAGATCAGTTTTTTGACTTCATGTTAGGATTTTCAGCTTAAATGATGCGTTAACCTGCCACCTGTTCCAAAAGAATAGTACCATATAATTCACGCAGATCCTTTTTCAGCATTTTACCGGTACCACTGAGAGGGATCGCATCAACAAATACGACTCGGTCTGGAATCTGCCATTTGGCTACCTTGTCCGCATAATAATCTAGCAAATCAGTTTCACTTAGCTGGCTATCCGGTTTTTTAATGGCAATCAATACCGGGCGCTCATCCCATTTAGGATGCTGGGCGGCAATTACGGCTGCCATCGCAATTTCCGGATGCCCCATGGCAATATTTTCTAGCTCCACCGATGAAATCCATTCTCCGCCAGACTTGATTAGATCTTTAGAACGGTCACTGAGTTTCATAAAGCCATCCTGATCCAACGTGGCAATATCGCCGGTATCAAACCAGCCATCTGCAGTCAAAGCTGATTCTTCCTTGCCGAAATAATGGCTGATGACCCAATGCCCTTTCACCTGTAAATTTCCTGTGGTCTGTCCATCACGCTCAATTTCATGCGTCCCTTTTTCTGCATCAGTCAAACGTAGGTCAACCCCGAATGGTGGACGACCTTGGGACAGCCGAATCTGTAATTTTTCTTCATCAGACAGATGTAAATGTTTGGTCTTGAGCTGATTTGCCGTACCCAGTGGACTGATTTCTGTCATGCCCCAGGCATGGATCGTTTCACAATTAAACTGTTCTTTGAAAGCTCTTAACATGGCCGGTGGGCATGCCGATCCACCCACTACATTTCGTTTTAGGCTTTCCAGTTTGGAGCCTGACTGGTTTGCGGCGGCAATCAAACCTTGCCAGATGGTCGGTACGCCAAGTGCTACCGAAACCTGATAAGTATCAATCAGGTTGACCAGACTGGCGCCATCCAGACCCGGTCCAGGAAGGACCAGAGTGCATCCCACCATCGCAGCGGCATACGGCGTGCCCCACGCATTTACATGGAACATAGGCACCACAGGCAACATAATATCGGCAGCTGAGACATTTAAGGAGTCAGGTAAAATGATGGCATAGCTATGTAATACCGTAGAACGATGGCTAAACAGTACACCTTTGGGATTGCCCGTAGTTCCCGAGGTATAACATAAAGAGCTTGCCGAGTTTTCATCAAGTGTTGGCCACTCAAATTCTGTATTTTGCCCGGCAATCAGATCATCATAAAATTGTACTTCTGGAATCGCTTCTCTAACTGCCGGATCAACCGCATCCAGACAGATAAAATGCTCGACTGAGGTCAACAGCGCTTTCACGGCTTTAATTAAAGGGACAAATGTTTTATCGAACAGCACCACGCGATCCGCAGCATCATTAATAATAAAAATCAGCTGTTCCGGAAATAAGCGAGGATTAATGGTATGACAGACCAGGCCGCTGCCAGAAATGGCATACCAGGACTCTAAATGGCGATGATTATTCCAGGCAATAGTCGCGACCCGATCTCCCTGCGCCAAGCCGAGTTGTTGTAATGCATTGGCAAAACGTTTCGAGTTTTGATGAATTTCTCCCCAATTGGTCACTGTAATACTGGTATCGGTATTTTTGGAAATTACCTCGGTATCGGCATGATAGCGTCCTGCATGTTCAATCATGCTGCTGATCAGTAAAGGCTGAAACATCATATTTCCGAGCATTCTCCACTCCTTTGCGCTTGTTATTGGTCCGTATTTTCGTATCGTTGTTATAGTTGCATGATGGCTCGGTCTTAGACCGTCACTTACTTTTTATCATCATGTGGACCGAATTTAGCAAGGAAATCTAACTTTGTAAGTATCGAATTGTGACAAATTAAGCCAAGTGACTGAGGCGTATAAAAATGGGAATACAATTTATGTAGAGATAAAATTTCCACAGAAAATCTGAAACCGGATTTTCACTTTAATTGTCGTGTATCAAGACTCAAGCTTAAAAATAGAATGACAATAAGCCTAGTCCTCCCTTTTGTTATATTAAGCATCTTAAAATATGCTATAAATCAAAATAATTAGAACAGTTATAGTTCAAGAAAGTGTATGTATAAGTCTGAAAAACTGGCACAGAATATCCGTCAGATGATTGAAAATGGCGTATGGAAGGCACATGAAAAATTGCCTTCACTTCGCGAACAGACCCAATTATCTGGTTATAGCCTGATGACGGTACTCAATGCTTATCAGGAACTTGAAGCACAAGGTCTAGTCTATGCCAAATACAAATCGGGCTATTACGTTGCAGAACACACTCAAGCACTGCTCAATAGCAAACAGTTCGTACAGATTGGTTTAAATCCTAAAATTCAAATCAACTCGGTGGTATTTAATTATTTAAAATCGACTCAGTCAGCCGAAATTGTGCCTTTTGGTTCTGCCTTTCCCAATGCAGAGCTGTTATATAACGCCAAATTTATGCAGATTCTGGCGCAGCAGGCCAAAAGAAAAAGCAGTTATAACAATCAGAATCACATGCCGCCCGGGAATCAGGACTTGAGGCAACTGATTGCCAATCGTTATCAATTACAAGGGATTAAATGCAATCTGGATGACATTGTCATTACATCCGGTGCACTAGAAGCATTGAATCTGTCTTTACAGGCCTTAACCCAACCCGGTGATTTTATTCTGCTACAGCAAACCATATTTTATGGTGCCTGGCAGGCAGCCGAGCGTCTGGGATTACAGGTGATTACGATTCCGGAACATCCACAGTTTGGCTTTGATCTGGAATCATTTGAACAGGCTTTAAAACAGTATCCGATCAAGGTGTGCTGGCTGATGCTGAATGCCCATAATCCGATTGGCTTTACCGTCAGTTCTGAAATCAAACAAAGAATTGCGGAACTCTTGTATGAATATCAGGTGTATTTAATCGAAGATGATGTTTATCAGGAATTAAATTATGGTTCATCCAAACCGCTACCCGTTAAATATTTTGATCGGCATCAGATGGTTTTGCACTGCGCCTCATTTTCGAAAACGCTGGGGATGGGTGCACGCGTCGGTTGGGTGTATGCCGGCCCATTTTCCGATGCCATTCAGCACTTACAGCTCATGAGCACTTTAACAGTCAGTCCCTTACTTCAAAATGCGCTGGTCGAATTTATTTCACATCATCATTATGAAAAACATTTGCGGCATTTAAGGCAGCATCTGGAAAAATATAAAAAGAAATTTTATCAGGAACTCAAAGCACGTTTGGGAAGCATCTGTGAAATTTATTATTATTCCAGTGGTTATTTTCTCTGGATTGAATTACCTAAAGAAGTTGATGCCCAGCAGCTCTATGAACAATTGCTTCAACAACATATTTCAGTTGCCCCTGCACTGCTGTTTAAGCCTGAGCCTACCAGCCAACATTATATTCGGCTGAATTGTTCGTTTGAATGGACAGCCAATATTGAAAATGCAGTCAATCTGCTGACAGAAACCATTCTTCAAAATAGCAAAAGCGCGGATTAATTCATCCACGCTTCTGTTACAGATCAGACTTTCTTATGAAAGGAGTCTTAGAAGTTGTAAATAGCAACCGCATTAATACGGTTATCTTCACCTGTAGTGCTGCCATTTGGTGTAGCAGCAGCCAAAGCTTCACGTTCACCATAGACATATTCGAGACCGAAACTTAAAGGCTTGGTTGGACTATAGAACACGTTAGCCCAAGCTTGCCATAAGTCTTTATTGGCTTTGGTCTTGTCAGTGACTGCATTGATATAAGCCTGATCTTCATCAAAATTCATATAGCCATAACCCAAGGTACCGCGCAATTTGTCATTAAACTGCTGAGTCAGGCCAACTGAAATTGAATCAAATTCGCTTTGTAATAAATCGCCATTTGCAGCGGTAATCACACCCGTATTTGCATAAGACACAAAGCTGCTATCGCCTTTAACATGGTAATAGTCAGCTTTGAGCGTTGTACCCGGTACAATATCATACTTGGCACCTAAACCTACACCCCATGCCATTTTTTCATCTTCATTGACACGCTTTTCATTCCCCATCGCACGGGCACTGACTGTAAGATTATCAGCAAATTTATGATTTAAACGTGCTGTTAAAGCAGGTAGACGTTGTTTAATACCAGTAATGGTTGCATCTTTAGGATCTTCTACTGCAAATACCAGATTGGTTTCAGGACTGATTGTGCTGGTATAACGAACTTGTGGTGTCCGTTTAATTGAACCGCCAGCGTAAACCAATGCATCTACAGTTTCTGGAATATAATCTGGCACCGCAAAGTTCGACCAGGTTTGACCGATCAACCAGTTGGCATAGCTGATATAAGCATGACGGATACGCAAATTATCAAAGCTTGCGCCGCCCAGAAAATCCACTTCAACTTTACCGCTTAAAGCTTTATCTCCAGCACCGACTGGTGCTTTAAAATCCATGCCTAAACGGGTTGCAGCCAGAGTAGATTTAAATTCATCACTACGCTCACCGACACCTTCTAAAGGTACAGCATTAATCTGGTTATACATACGTGCTGCTGAACCACCTTCAGCCTGATAAGAGGCATCGGCACGAATATTTCCATAAAGATTAAATTCGGCACCACTGGCAATTTTCATGACGGGTTTGCTTGCTGGAGCAGGTGTTGCTGCAACATGTGCAGTGACCACAGCCGTTTGTCTTTGCTGTTGCTCAACCAGTGCGCGTAGAGCCTGAACTTCCTGGCGCAGTTGTTCAATTTCCTGCTGATTCGACTGAGCTGAGGTTTGTGCTTGAGTCGACAAGCTGATGCCCCCTAAACTCATTGCCATCATGCTCATCAGAACTGTGCGTTTGAATGTGATTGTTGGTTGATTAAATAATTGTGTCGTGTTCATCCTAAACTCGCTTTTTATTATGCGTTTCGATTCTAGCAACAGATCACCACCCGTTACGATGGCGATCTATATCATTGGGAATATTATCTTTATTGATTGAAATCTAACTTAATGTGTCGCTTCTTTTGCCAATGGATTCGGCTTCACATCAGGTGTTGCAAGGGCTTGGCCATCTACGGAAGTTTTTAAGTTCACCAGGAAAATTGCCAGCGCAGCGATTACGCCAGGAATCGCAATTGCAAAGAAGTTCATTTGATGCGGTAAATTCATGGTTAATAAAGCACCAGTGAGTACCGGCCCAACAATTGCACCAATACGTCCAATACCTGATGCCCAGCCCATACCGGTAGAACGTACTGTCGATGGATAATACTGCGCCACGAAGGTATAGAGCAGAATTTGTGAGCCAATCGTTGCAGCGCCTGCTACAGCAATCAAGGTATACAGAACGAATTGTGGACTGTTAAAACCAAGCAGAATCAATGCAATGGCACCACATAAGAACATGATAGTCAGCACTTTTTTGATATGGAATTTATCTGCGAGATATCCACCACCAATTGCACCTACCATACCGCCAATATTCAGTGCGAACAGGAAGATCATACTTGCACCCAGCGAGTATCCTGCCTGAATCATCAGTTTTGGTAACCAGCTACCCAAGGCGTAGACCATCAACAGGCACATAAAGAATGCCAGCCAGAACATAAAGGTACTGAAGCTACGGCCTTGTTGAAAGAGTGCTTTTAATGGCGCCTCATCCCCTTTTTGCACTTCATTCAGTACAAACTGGGTGTCACTAGTGATGACCTGTGTCGGAGAAATTTTCTGAATAATAGTGTGTGCTTGAGCCGTCTGTTGCTTGTTGGTCAGGTACATCAGGGATTCTGGCAGATATTTCCATAGAATCGGCAAGATGAGCAATGGAACGCCTGCAAGCAGGAACATGATTTTCCAACCAAATTGTGGCACCAACCATGCACCGAGTAGCGCAGAAGTCATCCCGCCAATGGCATAACCACTAAACATCAGGGCAACCAGCGTACTGCGGATACGTTTAGGCGCATATTCGGTCATCAATGCCACGACGTTAGGCATGACACCGCCAATTCCAAGGCCAGCCAGGAAACGTAAAATTCCGAATTCGACTGGTGATGTGGCAAAGGCACCGATAAAGGTAAACCCACTAAAAATAGCCACACAGATCATGATGGTTTTTTTACGGCCGAGTTTATCGGATAAAGTACCGAAACTCATGGCACCAAACATCATTCCGAATAAGGCAGTACTGGCCAGCATGCCCGCTTGTACCGCACTTAGCGACCATTCCTGCATCAGTAACGGCAACGCCACCCCATAGATGACCAGGTCATAACCATCAAAGATAATGATCAGCAAACACCAGATCAAAACCCCCCAATGAAAGGGTGTGAATTTCGCTTCATCAATCAGCGTATTTATATTCACTTTATTTGTAGACATCTCCACCTCCTAATTGTGAAGTTCAACTTATGCTGCTCACAATGCAGAAAATAGGAAAAAATGTCTAAAACTGAATAGGCATGGCTTTATACCTATAAGGTCTGGGTCAAATTAAACTATTCAATTAATTAATAAATATATTATTCAATCATGATGTTTTTAAAAACAGCTTGTTTTTATCGCGTCCTCATCGATTTTTGGTGCTATATTATTCACACGATTTTTAGCGATTAAAATACCGATCGATCGTATTTTAGCGCTTCAAGATCATAGACTTGATACACAGCATCAAACAGGTAACGAATGTATTCGCTTTCATCCATATTGCGCATCGCCATAAAGACAGGACTCACTGCAAAAGCATCTGCTAGAGGTACAAAGTTGAGATGGGCTAATTTAATGTTTTGTGCGCTTTCCGGTACGATGCAGACGCCTTCTCCGGCAGCGACAAAGCCCAGTGCCAGCTGTAACTCACGGACAATCCGGATATTTTTCGGTTCAAGACCATACTCAGAAAATATGCCACGAACCTGGGTAGAGAAATTTGCCTTTCCAGTATTCGGATATAAGAACAGATGCTGATCGACCAGTTCAGATAAATGTATATTTTCACGATGAGCCAGTACATGACTTGAATGAGCTGCCACCACTAGGCGTTCTTCACGCAATAACACCCGTTTTATCGCAGGATCCGAGATTCTTAAACGGCCGAAACCGACATCAATTCTTCCCTCTTTCAGCGCCTGAATCTGCTCATAGGTATTCATTTCAACCATCTCAATTTTGAGCTGGGGATGTTGCTGCTTAAATAGAAACACAATACGCGACAGCAAGCCGAACAATAAAGAGCCGACAAAACCAATGCTAATGGTGCGATCCGCGATACCAATCCGCTTGGTCATCGATTTGATTTCTTCCGCATTAGACAAAAGTTTAACCGCATGCTGATAGAAGAATTGACCTGCTTCTGTGGTCTTAAGCGGTCTACTCCCTCTTTCAAAGAGCTGAATATCCAGTTCCTGTTCCAGATTTTGTATCTGTCTGCTTAAAGGTGGCTGAGCAATAAACAGTTTTTCTGCCGCTTTGGTAAAACTTTGTTCTTCGACGACGGCAACGAAGTAACGCAAATGTCTGAGTTCCATGGCTGTGAATACCTTTAAAGTATAAAAAAATGCTAAATCGATCTTAGACCAATCAACATTATTCTTTTAAGGTATATCAAGTCAAAGCATTAAAGCAAGAATGTGAACCCGTATTATGTATAAGTCAGTTGAAACCTTGCTGGTAGAAATTCCAACCATTCGCCCTCACAAGATGGCAGTGGCGACGATGCAAACCCAGACCCTGGTATTGGTCAAAATCACCAATGAAGATGGTTACATCGGTTGGGGTGAAGCAACAACTATCGGTGGCTTAGGTTATGGTGATGAAAGCCCGGAAAGCGTAAAAGTAAATATTGAAACTTATTTTGCGCCTCTTTTAAAAACATTATCAGGTTTGAATGTTGCACAGACATTACAAGCAATTAAAAAGAATATTAATGGTAACCGTTTTGCCAAATGTGCGATTCAGACTGCACTTTTAGACATTCAGGCACAACGTTTAGGTTTGCCATTAAGTGAAGTCCTCGGTGGCCGCTTACGTGACAGTATTCCAGTTCTTTGGGTATTGGCTTCTGGCAATACCGAAAAAGATATTGCTGAAGCAGAGAAAATGGTTGCGGCAAAACGCCACAACATTTTCAAACTGAAAATCGGTTCTCGTCCGGTAGAAGAAGATGTTGAACATGTGCTGGCAATTAAGAAAGCCTTAGGCAAAGACGTTTCGATCCGTGTCGATGTGAACCGTGCCTGGTCAGAACTGGAAGCGATTAAAGGCATCCAGTTATTGCAAGATGGCGGTGTTGATCTGATCGAACAGCCATGTGCAATTGATAACCTGGACGCTATGCGCCGTCTGACCCGACGTTTTGATGTTGCCATCATGGCAGACGAATCGTTAATGGGCCCGCACTCAGCGTATGAGATTGCCAAACAAAACGGTTCTTCTGTATTTGCAGTCAAAGTTGCCCAGTCGGGTGGCCTGATTGAAGGTTGCGAAGTAGGCAAGATTGCCAAACTTGCAGGTATTGACCTGTATGGCGGCACCATGCTTGAAGGCCCAGTGGGCACGATTGCTTCGGCACATGTGTTCTCTACTTTTGAAAGTCTGGCATTTGGTACCGAGCTGTTTGGTCCTCTACTGCTGACTGAAGATATTTTGAAAACCCCACTCAACTATCAAAACTTTGAACTTGAGATTCCGAAAGGACCAGGTCTGGGGATTGAGTTGGATGAAAACAAGATTGACAACTTGCGTCGTCAGTAATTAGGAGAAACCCATGCTTTTCCACGTACGTATGGATGTAAACATTCCACGTGATCTGCCAGTTGAACAGGCAAACGAAATTAAGGCTGTTGAAAAGGCTTATTCACAGGAATTGCAGCGTCAAGGCAAATGGCGTCATATCTGGCGCATCACGGGCCAGTACTCAAACATCAGTATTTTTGATGTTGAAAGCAATGAAGAGTTGCACAACCTGTTACAAGGCTTGCCTCTCTATCCTTATATGAACATTGAAGTAATGGCATTAAACCGTCACCCATCTTCAGTTCGAGATGACGACAGTTGATTAAATGAGCGGATTGGGAGTCACCGGATTCCCCTTCCAAATCGAAAACAGAGGGTACCTCAACAAGGATTGTGGCCAGCCAGATTTAGCCAGCCAATGAAAGCTAAAAAAGTGCGCCACTAAAAGATGAAAGACATACTTTAGGAGCAATAGTATGAATCGCCAAGAAATTGATGCATTAGTTAAGCAAATGAACGTTGATACAGCGACAGGTCCTGTAGATGAACGTGTACAACAAGTTGTTGTACGTTTATTGGGTGACCTTTTCCAAGCGATCGAAGATCTTGATATTTCCCAGTCAGAACTGTGGAAAGGTCTGGAATACTTTACTGATGCCGGTCAAGCGAACGAATTAGGTTTATTGGCTGCAGGTTTGGGTCTGGAACATTACCTAGACTTACGTGCTGATGAAGCGGATGCTAAAGCAGGCATTACTGGCGGTACGCCACGTACGATTGAAGGTCCACTTTATGTCGCTGGCGCACCTGAAACAGTAAGCTTTGCGCGTATGGACGATGGTTCTGAAGAAGGCAAAATCCCGACTTTAATCATTGAAGGTACAGTGACGGATACTGACGGCAACCGTGTTGAAGGTGCCAAAGTTGAAATCTGGCATGCAAACAGCCTGGGCAACTACTCATTCTTTGACAAGTCACAGTCTGACTTTAACTTGCGTCGCAGCATCATTACCGCTGCCGATGGTCAATATACTGCATTGACTACAATGCCAGTGGGTTATGGCTGCCCTCCAGAAGGTACAACTCAGTTTGTACTGGACAAATTAGGCCGTCATGGTAACCGTCCATCGCACGTACATTACTTCGTATCTGCACCGGGTTACCGCAAGCTGACTACTCAATTCAACATTGAAGGCGACCAATACCTGTGGGATGACTTCGCATTCGCTACTCGTGAAGGCCTGGTGGCAACTGCGGTTGACGTGACTGATGAAGCTGAAATTACAAAACGTGGTCTGAACGGTCCTTTCAAACACATTCAATTTGATATTGAACTTGTGAAAGAGAAACAAGACGCGCCTTCTACTGAAGTTGATCGTCGCCGCGCTAGCGCTTAATACATTAAGAAGCGGGATATGCCTTGAGATATATCCCGCTGACTTCCCCCTTGGAAAGTCGGAGAAAGGACATGCCTCGTATTCCCGTAATTAACACCAGCCATTTAGACCGCATTGACGAATTACTGGTTGATGATTATGAATCTGGTGAATTTAAACTACACCGTTCAGTATTTACAGACCAGGCCCTGTTTGACCTTGAGATGAAATACATCTTTGAAGGCAACTGGGTTTATCTAGCACATGAAAGCCAGATTCCAAACAATAACGACTTCTATACTACCTATATGGGTCGTCAGCCGATCATCATTGCACGTAACCGTCAAGGTGAACTGAATGCCATGATCAATGCCTGTTCGCATCGCGGTGCACAATTGTGCCGTAACAAGAAAGGCAATAAAGCAACTTATACTTGCCCATTCCATGGCTGGACGTTCAATAACTCCGGCAAGTTATTAAAAGTTAAAGATCCGGCTGAAGCGGGTTATTCAGACTGCTTTAACAAAGACGGTTCCCATGACCTGAAAAAGGTTGCGCGTTTTGAAAGCTATAAAGGTTTCCTGTTCGGCAGCTTGAATCCGGATGTCCCTGCTCTGGAAGAATACCTGGGTGAAGCGACCAAAATCATTGACATGATCGTGGATCAGTCTGAACAAGGTCTGGAAGTCTTACGTGGTGCTTCGACTTATACCTATGAAGGTAACTGGAAGTTAACTGCTGAAAACGGTGCTGATGGTTATCATGTATCTGCTGTACACTGGAACTATGCTGCAACCACTCAGCAACGTAAAGAAAAACAAGCGGGTGATAATGTTCGCGCAATGAGTGCCGGATCTTGGGGCAAACAAGGTGGCGGTTCTTACGGTTTCGAAAATGGCCACATGCTGCTTTGGACTCAATGGGGCAATCCTGAAGACCGTCCTAACTTTGCCAAGAAAGATGAATATACCGAGCAATATGGTGAAGCCATGGCGAAGTGGATGATCGAACGTTCACGTAACCTGTGTATCTATCCAAATGTGTATTTCATGGATCAGTTCGGTTCACAAATTCGTGTCCTGCGCCCGATTTCTGTCGATAAGACTGAAGTGACGATCTACTGTATCGCACCTGTAGGCGAAGAGCCAGAAGCGCGTACCCGTCGTATCCGTCAGTATGAAGATTTCTTTAACGCTTCAGGTATGGCGACACCAGACGATCTTGAAGAATTCCGTGCTTGTCAGGCAGGTTATGCCGGTATCGCGCTGGAATGGAACGACATGTGCCGTGGTTCTAAACATTGGATTCAAGGTCCGGATGATGCTGCCAATGAAATCGGTTTAAAACCAAAACTGTCTGGTATTAAAACTGAAGATGAAGGTTTATACCTGTCTCAGCACCAGTACTGGTTAGAATTGATCAAAAAAGGTATTGCGACTGAGAAAGAAATTGCAGCATCCACTGAAGGAGAAAACGCATGAGCGACATCACTTTAGAAAATATTGCTCAGTTCCTGTATCAAGAAGCCCGCTTTTTAGACGATGAGCAATGGGATGACTGGTTAACCTGTTATGCCCCGACTGCGTCTTTCTGGATGCCAGCTTGGGATGATGATGACAAACTGACCACAGATCCACAGTCTGAAATCTCATTGATTTACTATCCAGACCGTCAAGGTTTAGAAGATCGCGTGTTCCGTATCAAGACTGAACGTTCATCTGCAACCATGCCGGACACACGTACCTGCCATAACCTCAGCAACATTGAACTTGTTGAACGTGATGGCGATAAAGTGACTGTACGTTTTAACTGGAATACTTTGAGCTTCCGTTACAAAACAAGTTACAGCTACTTCGGTATGTCTCGTTATGAAATCGATTTCTCAGGCGATAAACCACAGATTTTAAGCAAATACGTGGTACTGAAAAATGATTACATCAATCAGGTTATCGACATCTATCACCTTTAAGACTGTTTTTATTACAGCCAGGTAAAACCTTTCAGCCAGATGGAAAATTGGCTGAAAGGTCCAGTTACAAAGATTTATATAGGATATTAGCCATGTCAAACCACAATGTTGCACTTCAATTTGAAGATGGCGTTACACGTTTTATTTCTGTTTCAGATGGTGAAACACTGTCGGATGCAGCCTACCGTCAAAAGATCAATATTCCTTTGGACTGCCGTGATGGTGCTTGTGGAACGTGTCGTGCGTTTTGTGAATCAGGTTCATTTGACATGCCTGAAGAAACCTATATTGAAGATGCACTAACACCTGAAGAAGCCGCTGAAGGCTATATTCTAGCTTGTCAATGTAAGCCAACTTCAGATGCGGTGTTCCAGATTCAGGCTTCTTCAGAAGTATGTAAAACCGAAATCCATGCTTTCCAGGGTGCGCTGGCGCGTGTCGAAAACCTGTCTGATTCAACCATTACCTTTGATATCCAGTTAGATGAAGGTCAACCAGACATTCACTTCCTTGCGGGTCAATATGTGAACGTGGGTATTCCAGGTACAACTGAAACCCGTTCTTATTCATTCAGCTCTAAACCAGGCAACCGTTTAACCGGCTTTGTGGTACGTAACGTGCCAAACGGTAAAATGAGTGAGTTCTTGAGTGCCAATGCCCAAGCTGGCGACAAAATGATCTTTACCGGTCCATTCGGCAGCTTCTATCTGCGCCCTGTGACCCGTCCTGTCTTGATGCTGGCGGGTGGTACAGGTATTGCACCATTCATGTCAATGCTACAAGTACTGGAAGAAAAAGGTTCAGAACATCCAGTGCGTTTAGTATTTGGTGTGACCAATGATTTCGACTTGGTGGCGATTGAAAAACTGAACGAACTGCAAGAAAAATTCCCGTGGTTCGAATACCGCACTGTAGTAGCAAATCCAGAATCTGCACATGAGCGTAAAGGCTATGTGACCGGTCATATTGAGAACGAATGGCTAAATGGCGGTGATGTAGATGTTTACCTGTGTGGCCCTGTACCAATGGTTGAAGCAGTTCGCGGCTGGCTGGATGCTGAAGGCGTGAAACCTGCAAGCTTCCTGTTTGAAAAATTCTCTGCAAACTAAGTTCAGACTGAGTCGGAGAATAGAATGAATCGTGCAAAAAGATTTGAAAATAAAGTTGTCATTGTGACTGGTGCCGCCCAAGGCATCGGGCGCGGTGTCGCGCTGCAAGTGGCCAGCGAAGGTGCTCAAGTGGTCATGGCTGACCTTTCCCCTTATGTGGAAGAAGTTCTGGCTGAAATTGAAGCGACTGGCGGTGATGCGATTACCGTCAAAGCCAATCTGGAAACGTTTTCCGGTGCTCAATCAGTCGTTGAAAAAGCGCTAGAAACCTATGGCCGTATCGACGCCCTGATCAATAACGTCGGTGGCGCGATCTGGATGAAACCTTTTGAAGAATTTTCTGAAGAGGAAATTATCAAGGAAGTGAACCGTTCATTGTTCCCGACACTGTGGTGCTGCCGTGCAATACTTCCAGAAATGATTAAAAATCAGAAAGGTACCATTGTAAACGTATCTTCTATTGCAACACGCGGCATTAACCGTGTGCCATATTCGGCATCGAAAGGTGGTGTGAACGGCCTGACCGCTTCCCTTGCCTTTGAACATGCCAAAGATGGCATTCGTGTCAATGCAATCGCGACGGGTGGCACTGAAGCACCACCACGTAAAGTACCGCGCAATGCCAATCCACTGACTGAATCTGAAAAAGAATGGATGCAGCAAGTGGTTGATCAGACCATTGACCGTACGTTCATGGGTCGCTACGGTACGATTCAGGAGCAAGTGAATGCGATTGTATTCTTGGCTTCGGATGAATCATCTTATATGACAGGTACAGTAGTACCGGTCGGTGGTGGTGATCAGGGCTAATCCTGATCATCACGATTTTTAACAGGCTCATGGTTCGACGCAAGGAGGCACATCACCAATGAACACCCTGTTTCAGACATTAAAAAATGATTGGTCCATTTCAGCCACTGTTGCAGGATTTTTAGCAGTCCTGATCTCCTATTCGGGGCCACTGATCATTTTTTTCCAGGCGGCTCAGCAAGCCCAAGTTTCCCCGGACATGATGATTTCATGGATTTGGGGAATTTCTATTGGTGCTGCGCTCGCAGGTATCTTTTTATCAATTAAATACAAAATACCTGTCGTCACCGCCTGGTCTGCGCCCGGAACGGCTTTATTAGTCACGCTGTTTCCCGATATTTCACTCAATGAAGCGGTTGCTGCCTATATCACCTCTGCTGTGGTGATTTTTTTCATTGGGATCACCGGTTATTTCGACAAGTTACTGTCCTGGATTCCTCAGGAAGTGGCTGCCGGGATGATGGCAGGGATTTTACTGCAGTTTGGTTTAGGGCTGTTCACCGCGACCGATACCATGCCCTATATCGTCTTTGGCATGCTGGCGGTATTTTTGCTGGCCAAGCGTTTTAGTCCACGCTATGCCATGGTCTGGGTGCTGATTGCCGGTGTGGTTTTAAGCATGCTGCTGGGCAAGATTAACCCGGTCACGGCAGATTTCAGTCTGGCGATTCCGCAATTTATTGCACCGGAATGGACCTGGAGTTCCACCCTGAATCTGGCCCTTCCCCTGATTCTGGTCAGCCTATCTGGCCAGTTTTTACCGGGAATGGCGATTATCAAACTCAGTGGCTATGACATGCCCGCCAAGCCGATTATCAGTGCAACCAGTATTGCCTCGCTTGCAGTGGCCTGTGTGGGGGGTATCACGATTGTCTTGGCCTCAATCACAGCTGCTTTGTGTTTAGGCAAAGACGCGCACGAGCTGAAAGAAAAGCGTTATATCGCCGGCGTGGCGAATGGGCTTTTTTATATTTTAGGCGGCTTATTTGCCGGCAGCATTGTCATGCTGTTTAGCCTAATGCCCAAAGAATTAATTGCGGCTTTGGCAGGACTGGCATTGCTCGGTGCGATTGCCACCAACATTTCCGTGGCCATGGGCAAAGAGTCACAACGTGATGCAGCGCTTATCACCTTTTTAGCGACTGCTTCCGGCATGCATTTCTTGGGACTGAGTTCAGTCTTTTGGGGAATTTGCATTGGCCTGGTAGCACATTTTCTGCTGTCACAGAAAAACCGTAACGCAGTTCCGGTTACAGCATCAGATTCAAAACGAGTTTAAAGACATCCATCAGTTTAGGATATGTAAGGACCAGATTATGATAGATAAAAGTTCATTATCATTGAAAGAAGCACTCTCCCAGATCAAGGACGGTTCTACCATCATGATCGGTGGTTTCGGTACAGCGGGTCAGCCTGCTGAACTGATTGATGGTCTGATCGAATTGGGTATTAAAGACCTGATTATTGTCAACAACAATGCCGGTAATGGCGATTATGGTCTGGCGAAACTGCTTAAAGCTGGTGCTGTTCGCAAGATTATTTGTTCTTTCCCACGTCAGTCAGATTCCTGGGTATTTGACGAGCTTTACCGTGCTGGAAAAATTGAACTGGAACTGGTGCCGCAAGGTAATCTGGCTTGCCGTATTCAGGCAGCAGGTATGGGCTTAGGTCCAATCTATACCCCAACCGGTTTTGGTACCTTGCTGGCTGAAGGCAAACCAACCTTGAACTATGAAGGCAAAGATTTTGTCCTGGAAAATCCGATTAAAGCTGACTTTGCTTTAATTAAAGCTTCTAAAGGCGATCGTTGGGGCAATCTGGTCTACCGTAAATCTGCGCGTAACTTTGGCCCGATCATGGCGATGGCTGCGGATGTGACGATTGCTCAAGTTTCTGAAGTGGTTGAACTGGGTGCACTGGATCCGGAACACATCATCACCCCGGGAATTTTTGTTCAACACGTTGTTCAAGTTAAACCTGCACAATAATTGGCATCGGAGATAAATAATGAGCTATAGCAAACTGACCCGTGACCAGATCGCTGAACGTGTGGCACAAGACATTCCTGATGGTGCCTATGTAAACCTCGGTATTGGTTTACCGACCAAGATTTCAAGCTACCTGCCAAGCGATAAAGACGTATTCCTGCATTCTGAAAATGGCCTGTTGGCTTTCGGTCCTCCTCCTGCTGAAGAAGACCGCGATCCTGAGCTGATCAATGCCGGTAAAGAATTCGTCACCCTACTTGAAGGCGGTTCATTCTTCCATCATGGTGATTCATTTGCCATGATGCGTGGCGGTCACTTAGATATCGCAGTATTGGGTGCTTTCCAGGTTGCTGAAAATGGCGATCTGGCCAACTGGCATACTGGCGCACCAGATGCAATTCCAGCGGTGGGCGGTGCCATGGATCTGGCTGTTGGCGCGAAGAAAGTCTTTATTACGACCGATCACGTGACCAAAAAAGGCGAGCCAAAAATTGTGGCTGAACTGTCTTATCCTGCGACTGGCCTGAAATGTGTGGATCGTATTTACACCGACCTGTGTGTGATTGATGTGACACCTGAAGGTATGAAAGTGATTGAGAAAGTTGAAGGTCTGTCATTTGAAGAATTGCAGTCAATGACCGGTGCCAAACTGATTGATGCGACTCAATCAAATTAAGGGGAAGTCCCTCCTTTATTAAAGGAGGGATTTAGGGAGGATTTGAGGAATGAAACTACTTCATTAAATCCCTCCCAACCTCCCTTTAAAAAGGGAGGAGTTTTCTTCTTTTAAATATGTGAGCAAATACACAATGAAAAACGCATATATTATCGATGCCATCCGTACCCCATTCGGTCGTTATGCCGGTGGCCTCGCGCCTGTCCGTGCTGATGACTTAGGTGCGCTGCCAATTAAAGCGTTGATGGAACGCAATCCAAGTGTGAACTGGGAACAGGTCGATGACGTGATCTATGGCTGTGCCAATCAGGCCGGTGAAGACAACCGTAACGTCGGTCGTATGTCTTCTCTGCTTGCAGGTTTGCCTTATCAGGTACCAGCGACGACCGTAAATCGCCTATGTGGTTCATCAATGGATGCCGTGGCGATGGCAGCACGTGCAATTAAAGCCGGTGAAGCTCATCTGATTATTGCCGGTGGTGTAGAAAGCATGTCGCGCGCGCCATTTGTCATGGGCAAGTCAGAAACGGCGTATGGCCGTAGCCAGAAGATTGAAGACACCACCATGGGCTGGCGTTTTATCAATCCGAAACTGAAAGAAATGTACGGCGTAGAAACCATGCCGCAAACGGCTGAAAATCTGGCGGAACAGTTCAACATCAACCGTGAAGACCAGGACAAGTTTGCCCTGACCAGCCAGCAACGTACTGCAGCAGCGCAGGCCAAAGGTTTCTATAAAAATGAAATCATTCCTGTGGTGATTCCGCAGCGTAAAGGCGAGCCGATCGTTGTGTATACTGATGAACATCCACGTGCATCTACCACTGCAGAAGCTCTGGCAAAACTGAAGCCTGTGGTCAAAGCTGATGGTACGGTTACAGCAGGTAATGCTTCTGGTATTAACGATGGTGCGGCTGCCCTATTAATCGCATCTGATGAAGCGGTTGCTCAGCACGGTTTAAAACCACGTGCCAAAATTATTGGTTCAACCGTCGTTGGTGTTGAACCAAGTATCATGGGCTTTGGTCCTGCACCGGCCATCAAGAAACTGTTGGCACAAACCGGTCTGACTTTAGAGCAGATGGATGTGATCGAGCTGAATGAAGCCTTTGCAGCACAAGCTTTGGCTTGTACGCGTGACTTGGGTATCGAAGACGGTTCAGAGAAAGTCAATCCAAATGGCGGTGCGATTGCCTTAGGTCATCCACTGGGTGCATCTGGCGCGCGTCTTGTAACTACAGCACTGAACCAACTGGAACAGACTGGTGGTCAATACGCTCTATGTTCAATGTGTATTGGTGTCGGTCAAGGCATCGCTTTGATTATTGAACGCGTTTAATCCTCATTCAAAGTCCCCCTTTCATAAAGGGGGATTTAGGAGGATTTATAAGATTAAGGACTTAAAAAATGCCAACTTTTACATCCAACGATGCACAGATCAATTACCAGACCTTTGGTGATGCCAGCAAACCTGCCCTGGTTTTTTCTAACTCATTGGGCACTAAATTCAGCATGTGGCAACCACAAATTGAATTTTTCCAGCAAGATTATTTTGTTGTGTGTTATGACACTCGTGGTCATGGGGCTTCCTCTGCACCACAAGGTCCGTATAGTCTTGAACAGTTAGGTCAGGATGTGGTCAATCTGCTGGATCATCTGAATATCCAGAAAGCCGCTTTCTGTGGCATTTCTATGGGTGGTTTAACCGGCCAATGGTTAGCGATTAACAAACCTGAACGTTTTAGCCACGTGATTATCTGCAATACGGCTGCCAAGATTGGTCAGGAACAAGCCTGGCTGGAACGTGCCGCCCTCGTTCGTGAACAAGGCTTGGCTCCGATTGCATCAACTGCAGCATCACGCTGGTTTACCGATCCCTTTATCCAGAGCAACGCAGCGACAGTTGCAGAACTTTCAAACGACCTTAGAGCTGGCAGCCCGGAAGGTTATGCAAGTTGTTGCGAAGCTTTGGCTAAGGCGGATTTACGTGAACAGATCAAAACGATTTCAGTGCCGGTACTGATTGTGGCCGGTCAGCAAGACCCGGTGACGACAGTTGCAGATGGTCAAGCCATGCAAGCTGAAATTTCACAAAGCCAGCTGTTTGAAATCAATGCCTCGCACATTTCCAATGTGGAGCAACCAGAAGCCTTTAATCAGGCAGTTCAGAAATTTATTGCAGCTTAAATACTAGAGGCAAAGAAAAAGCCACTGTTGATCAGTGGCTTTTTTATGCTTAGATTTAAAAAACTGGTTCTACATCAGGCCCAGATCACTAAAATCGCTGCAATCACTACTAAGCCCAGACCCCAATGCTCGGTACGTGCCAGTTTTTCTTTAAAGAAATATGCCGAAATCAGCATACTAAACAGAATCTCAATTTGTCCTAAGGTTTTCACAACCGGCACACTCATCATGCTCATGGCAGTAAACCAGCCTAGTGATGCCATAAAACTGCACACACTCACTTTAAAAGTTAAGCCCAGACGCTGCCACATGGCCACTAAAGTCTGGCGGCTGAATAGGCTTAGATAAAGCAGCATACTCAGGCACTGAAAACTGATCACCATTAACAACACCCAGGCCGCACGATGCAAGGTTGGTAAAGTGGTTAATTCTAAACTGGCTTCGCGTACCAGTAGTGAGGTAATGGCAAAACTTAAACCGCTTCCGATGCCAATAGCCAGTGTTCTGGCTGAAAACCCACTGACCTGTTGGCCTTTACTCAATAAAAATACCGCATATCCGCCTAGTGCCACACCAATCCACGCCAGGAATGACAAATGATCCGCTAAAAAGGTCACGCCGATAATGGCGGCTAAAATGGCTTCGCTTTTCGCCAACCCCACTCCAACGGCATAATTTTTTTGCTTGAACAGTTGCACCATCAGTGCCGTAGCTAAAATCTGGCTGCAACCTGCAATCACTACATAGACCCAGAACTTGGGCGTGAAGTGAACCACACTTTCAACTGGCTTGAAATAATACAGGCTGCTCAGGTAAAGCGCAGCGAATGGCAAACCGAAAATAAAGCGTGCCAGGGTGACTCCCCAGACATCGACCGTGGTGCTGAGCTGTTTTTGAAAGGCATTACGCCAAGCCTGCATAAATGCAGCCATTAAAGTGAAAAAAATCCAGCTGAATGCCATCTATTGAGTGCTATTACAACAAAAGTGAAATAATTCTATGCCTTAACAAAAGCGCTGACTAATTAAAAATAGGATGCTGGCCGATAGCAGAAAGTTTGGCTTAATTGGGAAAGAATCCTGCTAGAAAAATACAATGTGATCTGCCAGTCATATTAAAACGTGAAAATGGTACTAATCTTGCTTAGTCAAATCTTGCTAGGCTGATGTGTGCAGTGTGTATTTATTTTATAAAGTATGTAATTAGACCTGAAGTGTAATTGAACTCTTTTTTACTTTGCTCCAATATGAATTCAATAACAACAAGTATTCATCAGTGAAGACGAATACCCCTGTACTAGATCGCCGGATGCTATCTCAGGTAAGGAATGAGAATGACCAGTTTAAATTATTATCAAACCATCTTTGATAAGGCGGGTGATGCCATTTTTGTGCATGATATCGGCAGTGTCGAGTTCATGGACGTCAATGAAGCAGCTGAAGACCTGACCGGTTACAGCAAATCTGAATTAACTAGCATGAGTGTAGAAAAAATCAGTGCGCATAGCCATGGTTTTGATTTTCACCATGCCTTAAAAAAGGTGCAACAAGATGCCAGCCATGAAGCAATTACATTTGAATGGATTATTCAGGCACAGAATCAACTGCAGATTCCTGTGGAAGTTTGCCTGAAAACGGTCGAAATTGAGGATCAGCCCAAGCTACTGGCTTTGGTTCGCAACATTAGTGAAATCAAGAAATATCAGTATCAGCTGCAGTCTAAAGATTAGTATTTCAAGATGCTGCTGGAAAACTCAGGCGATGGCATCGCGATTCTGGACCTGCAAGGCAAACTGCTGTATGCCAGCCCTTCTCTGCAACGTATTTTAGGTTATCGTGACCGCTTTGTTTTAAATAAAATGTGTTGAGTATCATTCATCCAGATGACCGGGTCAAAGTCCGGCAACTGTTATTTAAAAAACCGGCTGAACAGTCGATTGGAGTGCTGCATTACAAAATTCTGCACCATAATGGTAAGTGGCGGCACCATGAAGCAACCTATCGCAACCTGCTCGACCATCCGGATATTCAGGGCATCCTGATTAATTATCGTGATATTAGCGAACGGATTGAAGCAGAAGAAATAGCTCGAGCTCGGGAACGACAGTTAGGTCACATGTCACGCTGCAAAACCATGGGTGAACTTGCGACGGCACTTGCGCATGAACTGAATCAACCGCTTGCTGCACTGAATAATTATGTCGGTGGCAGTATTATCCGCATTCAAAATGGCTTGGCGAACACTACAGAAACACTAGATGCCATGAATGCCGCACTTGATCAAACTAAACGCGTCAATAAGATTATTCACAGTATGCGTAGCTTTTTGCGCAAAGGTGAAGCCAATTTTCAGGTGCATTCCTTAAACAAACTGATTCAGGACCTGCATCCCCTGATTGGACTGAAAGCTGATCAGGGAGGCTGTAGCATTCATTATGAACTGAGTGTGACACCAGTTTTTATCTCTGCTGATGAAACCCTGTTCAGTCAGGTCATCATTAATCTAGTCTTTAATGCGGTAGATGCGTTGCAACGTAATTCTGAAGGTCAGCGTGATATCTATATCCGGACCTGGCAGCACAACCAGCATGCCCGAATTGCCATTGCAGACAATGGTCCGGGACTGCAAGGACAAAATCCAGAACAGCTGTTCGAGTCTTTTTATTCGAGCAAGAAAGACAGCATGGGTATCGGATTGACTTTATCGCGTAGCATTATTGAAAACCATCAGGGTTATTTATGGGTCTGCCAGGGTGAATCCGGCGCAATTTTTAATATTTCATTATCTGCACAGGAGCGTGCTAAATGTATTTGGTGGTGTTTCAAAAAGTATGCTGAAAAAAACAATATGGCTTTTGATAAAATAGAGGTATGAAAATAACGCTACAAATCAAATGTCCTACCTGTCTAAGTAACAATATAAAGAGAAATGGCATCAAAGTAGATGGGAAACAAAACCATCAATGCAAAGATTGCAAACGTCAGTTTATTGGTGATCATGCATTAAGCTATCAAGGATGTAACTCAGGTATTACCGGCAAGATATTACATTTAATGGTCAGAGGAAGCGGTGTAAGAGATATTGCTGAAGTCGAGCGTATCAGCATTGGCAAGGTATTACGAACCTTAAGTGAATCGATCTATCAGATTCAGCCTAAACAAAGCCACTACGAATGTCTTGAAGTCGATGAACTTTGGACTTTTGTAGGGAATAAGAAAAATAAACAATGGCTTATTTATGCCTACCATCGAGAATCTGGAGAAGTTGTTGCTTATGTTTGGGGTAAGCGGGATTTAGCAACGGTTCAACGTCTTAAAGCTAGACTTAAAAAGCTTGGGGTTCAATATGCTGGAATTGCGAGTGATCACTGAGATAGTTTTATCACAGCATTTCAATGTTGCAAGCAAGTGATCGGTAAGTTTTTTACCGTCGGTATTGAAGGTAACAACTGTAGAATTCGTCATCGAATCAGGCGTGGATTTAGGAGAAGTTGCAACTTTTCTAAAAAGCTCGAAAATCATTTTAAAGCCTTTGATTTGACTTTCTTTTACCTTAATAACGGATTTGTTTAACGCCAGCATACTTTTTGAAACACCACCCAAATTCTTTCTGGTATTTGGCGGCAACTGCGACGCCTTTTGGGAACTGGTAACGCAGCTGTGGACCGATACTGGCTGCTTTTGCCTTGAACTCGCCTAGTACGGCTCCTTCACCGGAGTCACCTTCAAGCTGGTGATGCACATAACCCCCTAGACCGACTGCCAGAGGTCCCATGTGCTTGGCAACGATGTAATCCACATGCAAGGCATTACCCGACTCATAACTGGTATCTTTATTTTCAAAGTTGATGTCATACATCCACTTGGTACTGACTTCAATGCCTTGCTGGTTCAGATAAGTTGCAGAAACAATCGGTTGAATGGTGTAGTAGTTACGCCCGATATTGGCGAGGCGGTTTTTGTTATATGAACCGATTGGTATATAGAAATCGACACCCGTTGCGATATGCCAGTCGCCTTTATGCCAGCCCAATAGAAATGGATCGATAATCACATCACCCAATGCAGTTTTTTCATCTTGCCCACCGCCTAAAGTGATGTCGGCATTGGCATAGACCAGAAATGCGTGCATACCCCACGTTGCACCTAGAAAGGTCTTGTCACTGACATACACACCACGCGCGACGGTGGCAAAGGTATCAAGTTTGAAATCATCAAATACCGGATGATCATTTTTGAATTTATCTGCTGAATAGAACTGGTTGTAGCTCACCAGATAGGCCCCCGGTGGTGGCATTGCGCCACCTAGAAAACTTTCAGTCCCATCCGGATAGGCACTACCACCATTTTCAGCTGCAAATGTGAACGGTGCACAGCTGATCAGGCTTGTGGTCAATACGACTGATTTCAGATATTTGCTTAGCATTTACAGCTTTCCCCTAGTCTTCAAAGTCTTTAGTTGCAGGGCTTTCAAAGCCTCAAGCGCATGACTTAATCTAGACCTGAAACATGGCAGGGAAATATAAGGATGAATCTGTGTTTAGATAGGTAAAATCTGAAGATGGCTAGCTGAAACTGCGCAGTACTCTAGGTGTTTGTCTGGAGAAAATTTAGGTAAATGACACATTGTTGTAGGTGAAATCACCTATAAAACAGTCAGAAAATGACCATTTTTTTGGAATATAAAGTTATATCTGGGAGCTTTTTTATTTTTCTCTTAAAAATCCGGATAATCCTTTTGCATCGGGATAAAACAGATTCCATGTTCTTCCGTATATTTTCCGGTTTCTACAAAACCAAAGCGCTTATAAATATCTAAGGCATAAAGACTGGATTTTACCGTAATACTTGAATGGCCTTGACGGCGGATCTCGCTTTCTAAAAAGCGCCACATTTGCCGGCCATAACCCTGCCCCTGATAGGCCTGATTAAGGAAAAAATGCATGAAGTGTGCAGGTTCCATATAAGCCACGACGCCTATCACCTGATGATCGATTTCTGCCACAAAATAATGAATGTCCGGACGCTCGAAAATGGTCTGGATCATCTCAGGCTGAAAGCGCTGGCGACCTTCTTCCGAACTGATCACGGCATCGACAAAGGGTGCAATCACATCGACAATGGCACGAGTATCATGAATATTGGCTTTTCTAATTTTCATGTTTTTTTAAATTTCTCTTTATTAAGTTGTATACATTAAAAAAGTTATTTTTATTAAAAGTTAGCTGCTTTAGCTGTTCTTGAATGGACTTCCCCTAAATTTAAAAACCAGTCGAAATATTCGGTAATATCCTTCAATAGGCCTTGTCCGTCCGTGTTTTTAAGACGGCAACTCACTTTATTTAAAACCTTGTTTAAATATAATTTTTTTATTAAAACAAAGATTCAATTGATGTTTTATTTAATATCAAGCAGCCTATATTTACAATTCATCCATATAGAATTTTCAATGAAATTTTTATGATGTTTCTTTATCAGGAAGAAGATTAGGTAGGCATTCTGAACCTTTTTTCGTGTTCATCATCGATAAACATTTTAGGTCGTTCGCTTCCCTACAGGGAGTTTAATGAAACATTTTGAATGTGCCGTCTGCAAGCAACAGCTGTTTTTTTACAAATCAGTTTGTGATCACTGTCTGTCACCGATCGGTTATATCGCTTCGGAAAAAGAGCTATGCGCATTCGAAAAACAGAGTGCTGAGCGATGGGTTCCAATCGCCAAGAACTACCAACATGCCAGTTATAAACCCTGTCACAATTATGTAAATTATCAGGTATGCAACTGGATGATCCCCAGCGATGAAGACGAGGAATTTTGTGAATCCTGTCAGCTTACCCATGTCATTCCTGATCTGGAAAATTCCGAGAACCTGATTTACTGGTTTCGACTGGAAGAAGCCAAACGCCGTTTCCTGTATTTGGCCCAGCGCATGAACATGATGCCACGCCCTAAAAAGTCTAAAGATGATCCATTTGGTCTGCGATTTGATTTTCTCCTGCCTCAAGAAGATAAGCCTGTTTTAATTGGTCATGCTAATGGTGTCATTACCCTAAATGCAATTGAAGCTGATGTTGTTTATCGTGAAACTACACGTGTAAATATGGGTGAAAACTACCGGACTTTATTGGGTCATTTTCGTCATGAAAGTGGCCATTATTATTTTGCGCTCATGCAACATATGCATCCGGAATTGCTAGATGAATTCCGTCAGTATTTTGGCGATGAGCGGCAGGATTATGGCAAGGCACTTGAACGCCATTATAATGAAGGCGCGCCAATCAACTGGCAGGAAAAGTACATCAGTGCTTATGCTACCGCCCATCCCTGGGAAGACTGGGCAGAAACCTGGGCGCACTATCTGCATATGATGGAAACACTGGAAACTGCCTACTATGGTGGTATGCGTGTTGAAGGAAATGGCAGCTATCTGGCCAGCATGGATTTTAAAGAATGCCCGATTGGTGGACAGGATTTTGAACATATTCTGGAAAACTGGGTTACCTTGACCTTTAATCTGAATGCCTTAAACCGTTGTATGGGCCTGGAAGATGCCTACCCGTTCAAGCTGAGCGAAGCGGTTAAAGACAAGTTACGATTTATTCACCGGCATGTGCTGGAAAAAGTTTTTAAATAATTTAAAAAGTAATTTTTATAGTAAAACCAGTGATGGAATGGGATCAGCAAAGTCTGAAAATATGGATTTTATTGTGTATTTTAAAAATTAATATGATTTAAAGAATCCCTGCTCCTGGCAAACCAAGAGCAGAAAGTCTCCAATGAATCAGTATTGAGTTTGCTACCTGAATATACGATTTAGGATGTGCTTAAATCAGTTCCACAGCAATCGCAGTCGCTTCACCACCACCGATACATAAGGACGCAATTCCTTTCTTACCACCAGTACGTTTTAAGGCATGAATCAAGGTCACGATAATACGGGAACCAGAAGAACCCAATGGATGACCAAGCGCACAAGCACCGCCATTAATGTTCACTTTTGCTGGATCAAGTTTAAAGCCATCAATGGCTAACATAGTGACCATGGCGAACGCTTCGTTGATTTCCCAAAGGTCAACCTCCTGAGCATCCCAACCGGTTTTTTTCAGGACTTTTTCAATCGCACCAACAGGTGCAATAGTAAATTCTGACGGATGCTGCGAATGGCTGGCATAGGCCAGAATATTAGCTAGCGGTTTTAAGTTACGCTGTGCAGCAATTTCGCTCGAGGTGATCACCAATGCTGAAGCACCATCTGAAATTGAACTGGCATTTGCCGCAGTAATGGTGCCGTCTTTTTTGAACGCTGGACGCAGAGTTGGAATTTTGTCTGCTTTGGCATTTAAAGGCTGTTCATCCTGCGCTACTATCACATCACCTTTACGGCTGCTGACAGTGACCGGCACGATTTCATCTTTAAAGAAGCCTTGCTGGACGGCGGTCACGGCTTTATTTAATGAGCCAATCGCATAGTCATCCTGCTGCTCACGCGTATAGCCTTTTTTATCCGCCATTTCCTGAGCCAAAATTCCCATCGACAGACCTGTTTCAGCATCTTCCAGACCTTCCTGGAACATGTGATCAATGACTTTGCCATGTCCCATGCGGAAACCGGCACGTGCCTTGTCCATTAAATAGGGTGCGTTTGACATCGACTCCATCCCGCCTGCAACCACAATCTCTGCTGAACCGGCCTTGATCGCATCTGCTGCCTGCATCACCGCTTTCATGCCTGAACCACAAATTTTATTAATCGTGGTCGCACCAGTTGAATCCGGTAGACCCGCCTGACGCATAGCCTGACGTGCCGGACCCTGTTTTAAACCGGCTGGCAATACGCAGCCCATGATCACTTCATCAATATCATTGGCCGACAGACCTGCACGTGCCACCACTTCTTTAATTGCCACAGCACCCAAATCCGGTGCGGTACAGCTTGACAATGAACCTTGAAAACCGCCCATCGCGGTACGTACTGCATCTACAATTACGATCATTTTAGTTTCATCCTTTTTCATCATTGTTATCAACCCTACATAGCCAAAGCGCTGTAGGGCTGGTCCTTCGCAATCATTGCGGGTTAAGCCTGTGCGGTAAAATAGTCTTCAGGCAACTGCATCACCAGTTCCGCACCGGCCTGAATACGCTGGATTCGTGCACTCAAATCCGGAAGTATTTTGGCCACATAGTAATTGCCCAGTACCAGTTTATTCTGGAAGTAGCTGTCGTCTTTGGCTGCGGCGGCTTTGCTAATCCGCGCATACATATAGACAAAGCTGAGCAGCCCAACCGCATGTAAATAATCGACAGCAATCGAATTAGCAAAATCAGGGTTCAGCTTAGACTGCTCGACGATGAATTTGGTGATATCTTCAAGTTGCTGACAGGTCTCTAATGTCGCCGTTTTAATCGTCAATGAATCATCTAGACTTTGTGCAAATTCACGGATTTCAGCAATATATTCCGCGATATAAGCACCATTACATTTGGTGGTTTTACGCCCAATCAGGTCAATCGCCTGCACGCCATTGGTGCCTTCATAAATCTGTGAAATACGCAGGTCACGGATACACTGTTCCATGCCCCATTCACGGATATAGCCATGACCACCGAAGCACATTTGCGCTTCCAGTGCAGAATCCAGTGCCTTGTCGGTCAAATAAGCTTTGGCGATTGGCGTTAACAGCGCCACACGGTCAGTCGCTTTACGCACGGCTTCAGGATCGGTTGAGTATTTGGTAATATCCAGTTGTTGACCTACATACACCGCAAACGCACGTGAAGCTTCATTGTTGGCACGCACATTGAGCAGCATACGACGTACATCGCCATGCACCAGAATCGAATCGGCTGATTTTTCTGGAGATTTTGCACCAGTTGATGCACGGCCCTGTAAACGATCCGTCGCATATTGTGCTGCATTCTGGTAGGAAAATTCTGCTGCACCGATGCCCTGAATCCCCATAGATAAACGTTCGTAGTTCATCATCACGAACATGCCGGCCAGACCTTCATTTTCATTACCAACCATATAGCCCTTGGCGCCGTCAAAGTTCATGACACAGGTCGCCGAGCCTTTAATTCCCATTTTATGTTCGATCGAACCGGCAGCTACTGTATTACGCTCACCGAGTGAACCATCGGCATTGATCAGGAATTTCGGCACAATAAATAATGAAATACCACGTGAACCTGCTGGTGCATTCGGAGTTTTTGCCAGCACCAGATGAATGATATTTTCACTCAGATCATGCTCACCGCTGGTAATAAAAATTTTGGTACCGGTAATATTGTACGAACCATCTTCATTCGGTTCAGCTTTGGTCTTGATAATGCCAAGATCTGTGCCGGAATGTGGTTCAGTCAGACACATAGTGCCCGACCATTCACCCGTATAGAATTTTGGTAAATAAGTTTCTTTCTGTTCCTGTGAGGCGCGGTCACTGATCGCCATACCTGCACCCACCGTTAATAGCGGATAAAGCATGAAAGATGGATTGGTGCTCCAGATCATTTCATCCGCCAGAACCGTGAGCATTTTCGGCATGTTTTGCCCACCCCATTCTTCAGGCGCACCCAAGCCCACCCAGCCACCTTCGGCAAACTGTCTGAACGCTTCTTTAAAACCTTTGGGTGTCGTCACCACACCATTGTTAAACTGAGCACCACCCTCTTCATCTGCAGGACGATTCAGGTCAAGAATGACATTCTTCGAAAATTTGGCCATCTCTTCCAGAATTGCATTTGCCGTCGCCATATCTAAATGTGCAAGATTTTCATTACCTTGCCAAAATTGTTCAGCTTGGAATACATCATTTAAAATAAATTCCATGTCTTTTAGCGGCGCATTATAAATCGGCATTTTTAAATTCCTTAAAGGGTGATACTCAATCCTGTTGCCAAATATTTTCTAATTTTCATTAGAATCCAAGCGGGCGATTTTAAAATCGTGATATCCAATTCCTGCAGTGTTAAATCTATATCTAGATTCATAAAGTTGCCTTGACAATCACGTCTTCATGTTCAGTATAAGTGACTGAATATGCCAGCTTAATATTGATCTACTTTCCGTACTAAACCCGGATAAATATGGGCTTAAAACAGTCGAAGGATTTAGCTTCGTGCGCTGAAACAATAAAATAATTATACTGAAAATGGAATTTTATTTAGCAAAGTTGATCTCTAGGGTTCAGTTTTCTTGACAATATTTCTGGCTGCTCAGCATCGCTATTTTTATTTGTCAGCAGTTGCTGCATAAATATACAAAATGAGATAAATATCACGACCTTAGTTTTATAGCCATCGCGTGCAAAATTGCATACTCTTGAAAGGTTCTTTTTCGAAAAGTATGGACCAAGAAGATGACGACTGTAAGACAGCAGAACTTCCTTCTTCGTAAAGAGAAGATCCTGAGCATGGCGGAAAGCCTGCTACTGGATAATAATCAGGACATTACCCTGAGTGAGCTGGCCAGTGAACTGGACATCGCAAAAGGAACCATCTACAAACATTTTAAAAGCAAGAACCAGTTATATTTAGAACTGATTATTCTGAATGAAAAAAGAATTTTAGAAATATCAAAAAAGCATAATAACGATATTAAAAATTATGTTTCACAATATATGCTCTATCACATGCTCAATTCAAACCGAACCATCCTGTTGCATGTCATTGAAGAGCGTTTAACCAATAACGAAAAAAATCTGAAAGAATTATTTCAGGAGCTTTATCGTATTCGTGAAGAACGAATTATCCGGATTAAAGACATCACCCATGATTATCTGGTGGCTTTAGAAAGTGCCATGTCGATTCGCGATTATTTGTCTTATATCTGGACAGTCACCTATGGCGCTTCGCTGTTATTAAATTCGACCAATTACCAAAAAGCGATTGGGTCACGTGAACGTCTGATTAAGCTGTATATTAATCAGGCGCTGATGACGCCAGATAAAATCTCATCGGTATAATCACTAAAATAAAAAATGCCTGATTCGATCAGGCATTTTTTATTTGGCTGTATGATTTCATATGATCATTAAGAGTGATCTAACACGACAACGATCAGGCTGCCACAGGCGGGAAACCATCTTCGGTTAAAGCTGCAACAATCTCAGACTCACTGACTGTCGATTCAACTTCAACCAGCTTAGTCGCCACATCAATATTCACAGTAGCATTTTCATCCAGATCTTTAATCGTAGCCGTGACACTGCGCGCGCAGCCACCACAGGTCATGTTTTCAATACGGAATTTCATGTTTAGCTCCATAGGATCGGTTTAAAGTTTATAGGATTCAGCAGACTATATTTAACCTAAATTTAATTGAAGATCAGGTCAGTGCTGCTCAGGAATGATACCCTGTTCAATCTGTTTTAAAATCTGGCAATCGGACTGTTCATTGCCGGCACACTGCTCAACCGATTGCTGTAAAATTAATAGCATATGCTGCATATCGGCAATTTTCTGTTGTAAAAACTGGATATGTTTTTGTGCCAGCTGTTTGACCTCACTACTCTGGCGTGAGCTGTTCAGCCACAGGCCAAGTAACTCTTTCATCTGCTCTGAAGAAAATCCCAGTTCACGTGCATGCTGGATAAAACTTAAGGTTTTAATGTCCGCGTCACTATAAACCCGATAACCTGTATCACTACGTTTCGGAGCCGGCAACAAACCAATGTCTTCATAATAACGGATCATTTTTGCAGAGATGCCGGACCGTTTTGCGGCCTGACCAATATTCATCATACTGACTCCTTAAACTGCACCGGTTGATAGGCTTTTAATCTCAAGGCATTGCTGACGACAAACACGGAGGACAACGCCATCGCACCTGCGGCAAACATTGGCGATAACAATATACCCCAAAATGGATAAAGCACACCCGCGGCAATCGGAATTAAGGCAATATTGTAGACAAAGGCCCAAAACAGGTTCTGTTTAATATTGCGCATGGTCGCCTGACTTAAACCAATGCCTGTCGCCACATGCTGTAAATTGCCTGACATCAACACCACATCGGCTGCTTCAATCGCGACATCGGTACCGGTTCCAATCGCCATACCGACATCGGCCTGGGCCAATGCCGGTGCATCATTGATTCCATCCCCAACAAAAGTGAGCACGCCGTATTGCTGCTGGAGTTGTCGTACTGCATCGACTTTTTCATGCGGCAAAACTTCCGCAATCACCTGATCGATTTTCAGCTGTTTGGCGATCGCCTGCGCGGTATGCTGATGATCACCAGTAATCATCGCCACTTTGAGGCCTTGTTCATGCAAGGCCTGAATCGCGCTATAAGTATTCGGTTTAATCGGGTCAGCGACAGCAATAATCGCAGCCAGTTTCTGATTAATCGCTACATATAAAGGACTACGACCCTGATCACCGAGCTTCTGTGCAGTGGCTCTAAACAGATCGACATTTAAGCCCAAGTCCTGCATCAGACGTTCTGCACCGATATGCAGCTGCTGACCAGCAACCTGTGCTTTTACCCCTGCACCAGTGATCGAATCAAAATCGGTCACTTTACTCAGTTCCAGTTCTTGCTCACGAGCAGCCTGAACAATGGCGTGGGCAATCGGATGTTCTGACTTGGCCTCCACTGAAGCGACGAGCTGTAATACGGTCTGCTGATTAAAATCTGCAGTGACTTCAAAGTCGGTCAGCAGCGGTTTTCCCTCAGTTAAGGTTCCGGTTTTATCCAGCGCGACGACTTTGGTTTGTTGCAGCAACTGTAAAGCTTCACCCTTACGGAATAGCACGCCCAGTTCTGCTGCACGTCCAGTTCCGACCATAATTGAGGTAGGAGTCGCCAGTCCCATCGCACATGGACAGGCAATAATCAGTACGGCGACTGCATTTACCAAGGCGTAGGTCAGATTCGGCTCAGGCCCAAACAGGAACCAGACCATAAAGGTCAAGGCCGCTAGCGCCATAACAGCCGGCACAAACCATAAAGTCACTTTATCGACCACAGCCTGAATCGGCAGTTTTGAGCCTTGTGCCTGTTCCACCATCTGAATAATCTGCGCCAGTACCGAATCTTGGCCGACCTTAGTCGCCTTGATTTGCAAGGTTCCGTTCTGGTTTACCGTACCGCCGACCACCTGATCACCGGCATGTTTGGCCACGGGTAAAGGCTCACCGCTAATCATCGCTTCATCAATATAACTTTGTCCGGCAACGACTTCACCATCGACAGCGACTTTTTCACCCGGACGGATTTCAATCAACATTCCTTGTTGCACATCGGAAATTGCCAGATCAACCCAGTGATCATTCTGTTCTACCCGTGCCGTTTTCGGTTGCAAGCCCACCAGATACTGAATCGCTTCCGAGGTTTTACCTTTGGCTTTGGCTTCCAGATAACGCCCCAGTAAAATCAGCGCGACAATAACGGCGGCCGCTTCAAAATACACATGCACAGTGGACTGCGGTAACAGCTCCGGAAAAAAGGTCGCAATACAGGAAAAGCCATATGCGGCAATGGTTCCAACGGCCACCAGCGAGTTCATATCCGGTGCCAGACGCAATAGTGCCGGAATCCCATGCTGATAAAAACGCCGTCCCGGAATAATCAGCACCAAAGTGGTCAGTACAAACTGCAGATACCAGCTGTTCTGGGTTCCCAGCGTATGGGCAATAAAATGATGAAATGCCGGAATCAGATGCGAGCCCATTTCCAGAATAAATACAGGCGCTGTCAGAATGACTGCAAGCCATAAATCTCGTTTCAGTTGTGCCGTTTCATTGGCTTTCTTTTCCTGAAAAGCATCATGGCTATCTGTCGACATATCCCTACCAGATTTTATGGTGGCCTGATAACCGGCTTTCTCCACCGCAGCAATCAAGGCCGGAATCTGGGCATGCGAGGCTTTCACCCAGGCAGTTTCGGTGGCCAGATTGACCTGTGCTTCGCTGACACCTTCTACTTTTAATAAAGCTTTTTCCACACGTGCCACACATGAAGCGCAAGTCATACCTTCAATCGCCAGTTCAATGCGATCGCTCTGAATATCAAAACCGGCTTTTTGCACGGCTTGAGTCAGCTTGGACAATGGCACAGAATTGATCGCACTCACATGCGCCTTTTCAGTGGCCAGATTCACTTGTGCATCCAACACGCCTTCCACTTTTTTTAGGGCTTTTTCTACGCGAGCCACACAGGATGCACAGGTCATGCCTTCAATGTTCAAATCAAACTGTTGCGTCGGTACATCGAAACCGGATTTTTCAATTGCTTGAACCAGCGCAGCGGCAGCAATCGGCTGCTGGCTTTTAATAAAAGCTTTTTCAGTCGATAGATTGACAGACGCCTCGACCACGCCTTCAATTTTTTTCAAGGCTTTTTCCACGCGAGCGACACAGGAGGCACAGGTCATACCGCCAATCTGCACCTGCTGCTCATATAAGCGGTTGCTATCTTGTTCTGCCATACCCATCTCCATGCCTCAACTCACTGTTGATGTTATAGCTTAAACATTCCCATCATGGTAAGGTCAAGTCCTTCATCTGACTATTTTAAAAATAATGCAGCGTCCTGCTGCGATTTAAAATTACCCAATAAAAAAGCCCGAAGATGACTTCGAGCTTGTCTAACAGTATTTAAAATATTGAATGCATCGATGTTATTCGGCAGAAATATCTTCAAACAAGATCGAAGACAGGTAACGTTCACCACCGTCTGGTAAAATCACCACAATATTTTTACCGGCATTTTCAGAGCGAGCCGCCAATTGGGCTGCTGCTGCCATAGCCGCGCCACTTGAAATACCGACCAGGATACCTTCCTGAGCAGCCGTTTTACGTGCCCACTCGACTGCATCTGCGCTATTAATGGCAATCACTTCATCAACGAGGTCCAAATCCAGATTGCCCGGAATGAAGTTGGCACCGATCCCCTGAATTTTATGTGGTCCAGGTGTAATGTCTTCACCGCGTTTGGCCTGACCAATAATCGCAGACTCAGCGGGTTCCACCGCCACTGAATATAAAGGCTTATTTTTTACCTTTTCAAAGTAGCGTGAAATACCAGTAATGGTTCCACCCGTTCCGACACCTGCGACCAGAATATCGACATTGCCCGCAGTCGCCTCCCAGATTTCTGGGCCCGTGGTTTCTTCATGAATTTTAGGGTTGGCCGGATTTTCAAACTGTTGTGGCAGGTAGTACAGTTCAGGATTTTCATTGACTAGACGTTGTGCTTCTTCAATCGCGCCCTTCATGCCTTTGGCCGGATCAGTCAATATCAGATTGGCACCCAATGCTTTCACTACCTTACGGCGTTCAATACTCATACTTGAAGGCATAGTCAAAGTAATATCATAACCTTTGGCTGCCGCAACAAAAGCCAATGCAATACCGGTATTGCCGCTGGTTGGCTCGACAATATGCATACCGGATTTGAGCTTGCCAGATTTTTCAGCATCATTAATCAACGCGGCACCAATACGACACTTGACTGAGAATGCCGGATTACGGCTTTCAATTTTCGCAAGTACCGTGGCCGGAGCGGAAATCACACGATTAATACGAACAAGCGGTGTATTTCCAATCGCGTCTGCATTATTACTATAAACCGCTATACCTAAATTACTCGGTGTTGGAAAAGCTGAATCTGTACTCATGATGATATCCCTGATGTTATTGGTTCAAGTCACATAAACATCATACAAGCATTTTTTTGCTTTGTAGATGTTTGATGAAACTTGCACTTGATTGCACGAATGTGAACTAAAATACTTTCTGCACTATGCAATAAATTTATCTTATCTATCAATATTTAAAATATAATTTTAATTGATAATTCAATTCATTAAAAACCATAAAACTTAACTGTTTTTAGCAAGGTATTACGGGCTAAGACCCGTATAATTAACGGGCTGTAACTTTATAATGGACATATTGAATGAAAACCGATTTTGAAATCACGACTATGCGCGATTCAGCAGAACAGGTCGTTGGCATTTTAAAATCTCTGGCCAATACCGACCGTCTTCTCATTTTATGTCATCTGTCTCAAGCGGAACTGAATGTTTCAGAAATTGAGGAAATAACTGAGATTAAACAGCCGACACTTTCCCAGCAGCTCATGATGCTGCGTAAAAGCGATGTAGTAGATACCCGACGCGACGGCAAACAGATTTATTATTCAATTAAAGATCAAAATTTGATTGTGGTCTTAAATACCCTTTATCAATTGTATTGTGGCAATCCAGCTAAATAAAGAATCTTTCTTTTTTCAGTCATCAAGATAAGTTTCTTTAAACTCTTATTGAAGTCGTTCTACACCACTAAGATCACGATCATAGAGTTTTTTAAATGATCTACGACTGACCCAGATGTTTCATTTTAAAAATGATTCATCAAGAATCTAGATCAGCTAAGACTTCTTAGCAGAATTTGTGCATAATATATCTATATTTGTGATTTAGACCTTTTTATGCCAAATTCCAAGTCTAAACTTCTGCATAGACTGCCTGCCTGGGCATGGTTAAGCCACTACACGCCGGTCAAATTTAAGTCTGATGTGCTGGCTGCCCTGATTGTGGTAGCGATGCTGGTGCCTCAAGGGATGGCCTATGCCATGCTGGCAGGATTGCCGCCGATCATGGGCTTATACGCCAGCATCCTGCCGATGATCATTTATGCGCTGCTCGGTGGGAGTTCGACTTTATCGATTGGCCCCGTGGCCATCATTTCCATGATGACTTTTGCTACGCTCAATCCACTTTTTGAAGTCGACTCACCGGTCTATATCGAAGCTGCGACCTTATTGGCACTCATGGTCGGCATTATTTCCCTGCTTTTGGGATTATTCCGTTTTGGTTTTCTGATCCAGTTGATCAGTCATCCGGTGATCCAAAGCTTTATTATTGCCTCTGCCTTATTGATTGCTTTTGGGCAATTAAAGTTTTTGGTCGATCTTCCCTTAAAAGCCAATAACATTCCGGAGTTTGCCAGCAGTCTGCTGCAATACTTTCCGTTACTGCACGTACCGAGCCTGATTTTCGGCCTGCTTTCTATGGGTCTGCTGATTTATCTGCCCAAGTTATTAAAATCTCAGGCGGTACAAAGCCGTATCGGTTCTACAGATTTTTTAGTCCGTGCAGTGCCCCTGATTCTGGTGTGTCTCGGCATTGTGGCGATTGTCTTTCTGGATTTAAAGCTTCAGGGCATTAAAACGGTCGGTGCAATCCCATCCGGTTTCCCGCCCTTGTCCTTTCCACACTGGAACCTGGAACTGGTGATGACCTTGTTACCGGGTGCCAGCATGATCGCCATGATCAGTTTTGTGGAATCCTTGTCGATTGCTCAAGCGACAGCCTTACAGCAACGCAGTCATTTAAACAGTAATCAGGAACTGATTGCACTCGGCCTGGCCAATATCAGTGCAGGCGTGAGTTCAGCTTTTCCTGTGACGGGCAGCCTGTCGCGGACGGTGGTGAATGCCGATGCCGGTGCTAAATCACCCATGGCCGGTGTTTTATCCTCGATTCTGATTATTTTTGTGAGCCTATTCTTTACCGGATTTTTTGAAGATTTGCCGCTGACCATTCTGGCCGCGACGATTATTGTTTCCATCTGGAAGCTGGTTAATTTCCAGCCATTTTTTGATGCTTGGCGTTATTCCAAGGCAGATGGTCTTGCCATGTGGATTACCTTTCTCGGCGTGGTCCTGATTGATATTTCCACAGGTTTGATTATTGGGATCGTGTCGACATTTGTGCTGATGCTATGGCGAATCAGCCGACCGCATATTGCGGTCGTCGGTCTGGTCGAAGGAACCCAGCATTTTCGCAATATTCAGCGGCATCAGGTCAGTACCTCCGATCGGGTGCTGTCACTGCGGATTGATGAGAATCTGACGTTTCTGAATGCCAATAGCTTCAAAGGTTATCTGATCAATGAGATCAGCCTGAATGACCAGCTGCAACATGTGATTATTAACTGTTCCAGCATCAGTGCGATTGATCTGAGTGCCTTGGAAATGCTGGAAGATTTAAATGCGGAACTGGCCAAACTGGATATTCGCCTGCATTTTGCCGAAGTTAAAGGTCCGGTCATGGACAAGCTGCAAGCTTCTAAATTGATGACGCATCTGAGCGGGCGCATTTATCTGACCCATTTTCAGGCGATTCAGGACTTGGCGCCAGAGATCTTTGAGCAGCATAAAGATTATACGATTTAAAACAGCAGATACTGGAACTTATGGCCGGAGATTCCAGCTGGTCATAAGTGCAGTTTTTTCTGAATTTTCAAATATAATTTGAATTTATCTATTTAACTTTGATATTTATTTCATGAATACAATTTTAAAAGCGCTGATTTATTCATCATTTTAGGAAGTTTTTCTTCAATATAAGCGCTGTTTTAAAGCAATTAGTTTTAGAATAAATCAACAATATCAATATCTTGGTTTTTATATAAAAATATATTTTAAGCCTTGTTTAAATTAAGTATAAAATAGCGCAACTTTTTCCCAAATTTAGCCCTCGTAATTTTCACAAGGCAACCTTATGTTTTCTGCCCTTATGCGCATGAGCTTAGTCTCTCGAATCATCATCGCCATTATTTTAGGTGTGGGTGTGGCTGTGGTATTTCCCGAAGCTACTCCCTCATTAAGCCTATTGGGCGACCTGTTTATTAAAGCCTTGAAGTCTGTTGCACCGATTCTGGTTTTCATTTTAGTTTTAGCTTCTATCGCGAATTTTAAGGTGGGTCAATCCAACACCCCCATCAAACCGATTATGATCATGTATGCAGTGGGTATGTTCCTTGCTGCACTGAGCGCTGTGGTGTCGAGCATCTTATTTCCAAGTACGCTGTTTCTGGATATCGCTGCACAAGCTGAATTACAGCCACCTGGCAGTCTGGTAGAAATCCTGAAGAATTTACTGCTCAGTTTTGTCGCCAACCCGGTTGTTGCAATTGCTGAAGCAAACTTTATTGGCATTCTGGCCTGGTCAGTGGCATTAGGCATCGCTTTCCGTCATGCATCGGATAGCACCAAAACGCTTTTGAATGATGTAGCCTTTGCAGTGAATTATGTGATTCGTTTAGTGATCAGCTTTGCACCTGTGGGTATTTTTGGTCTGGTTGCGGTGACTTTTGCTGAATCTGGTCTGGATACGCTGACCAGTTACGTACATTTACTTGCTGTGTTGCTCGGAACGATGGTTTTCGTTGCACTGGTAATTAATCCGCTTCTGGTTGCCTTAATGACACGCAACAACCCGTATCCACTGGTATTCACTTGCTTGCGCGAAAGTGGCATTACCGCTTTCTTTACCCGTAGTTCGGCAGCCAATATTCCAGTCAATCTGGACTTGGCAAAACGTCTGGGCGTCAAGGAATCAACTTCAAGTATCGCAATTCCTTTGGGTGCTACGATCAACATGGCAGGTGCTTCTGTGACCATTACTGTATTGTCATTGGCGGCTGTAAATACTTTGGGGATTAGCGTCGATTTCAGCACTATGCTCATTCTTTCTGTGGTGGCAACCGTTTCGGCATGTGGCGCTTCAGGGGTTGCAGGCGGTTCATTGTTACTGATTCCAGTTGCATGTGGCCTGTTTGGGATTTCTTCGGATATTGCCATGCAAGTCGTTGCGATTGGTATGGTCATCAGCGTATTGCAGGATTCTACTGAAACCGCGCTAAATTCATCGACCGATGTTTTATTTACTGCAGCAGTAGACCGCGCATCAAATTGATTTTATATTGATTAATCAATATGTTTAGCCAATGATGTTGTTATGCCATTACAGCGTTTACCTACCTGGGTACAATTAGGGGCGTTTTTTCTTGCGGTCAATGCCGGCATGATTAACGTCCTGGGGCTGGTGACGGTACTGCACCAGTCTGTTTCACATATGACCGGTAATGTCAGCATGCTGGCCATGGCCCTGCTAAACTGGCAACCAGAACAGATGTTGTATCTCTTTTTGGTCACACTCTGCTATGTCATTGGTTCATCCTATAGCGGACTCATTCTTGGAAATAGTCACTTTCGCCTAGGGCAACTTTATGGTTACCCTTTAAGTCTGGTGGCTATTTTTATTTTGATCTGCTGGTTATTGTTGCCCTATTTCCCGCGCTACGCCTTGTTATGGGCCTGTGTTGCCATGGGGGTGCAAAATGCCATGGTCAGCCATTATAAAGGTGCCATCATTCGCACCACGCATTTATCTGGCGTACTGACCGACCTCGGCTTGGCGATGGGCTACCGTTTGCGCGGTTTAGAGGTGGAATCACGACGCGTGGTTCTGCATTTGCTTATTTTGCTCGGTTTTTTAAGCGGTGGCATTCTTGCCAGCTGGCTATATCCTTATTTAAAATTAAATGCATTCCTGATCCCGGCAGTGCTGAGTCTGGTTCTCAGTCTCACGTATTGGGTGATTTATTTACGTTATCGACATCAACACGACTAATATCTGGACATTCTCATGGTTAAAAATGCATTGCAGGCACAATTGTTAAAGGCAGGATTGGTCGATAATAAAAAAGCCAAAAAACTGTCTAAACAGGCTGTGCATGAAAAACGCACCGGTGACGGTACCGAGGCTGAAATCAAGGCCAAGATTGAACAAGACAAACAGCAAAAAATGGCTAAAGATCAGGCGATTGAGCAAGAGAAAAAAGCAGCTTTGCAGGAAAAAGAACTCAAAGCCGCAATCATGCAAATGATTAATCAGCACAAAATCCGTGATACTGACGGCGATGCGGTGTATCAGTTCATTGATGACAGCAAAATCAAAAAAGTTTATTTAAACCAGCAAATCTATAATGCGTTGGTGGCAGGCAGTCTGGTGATTGCACGTGAAAATGACAGCTATGCTTTCTTGCCTAAAGCTCTGGCAGATCGTATCAATGCGAAAATGCAGGGCTTTATCATTGTGAATAATTCAGAGAAAAATGAAGAAACCACTGATGAAGAAGATCCATATGCAGCTTATGTTATTCCTGATGATTTGATGTGGTAAGCATCGCGCTATCATTACTGAAATATTGAAGATCAGAAACCGGCGAATTCGCCGGTTTTTTCATTTTTATGCGCTTTTATTGAATGATTCTGACCAATAGATATGTTTTAAAAAGTTATCCAATATTAAAAAATCTGATCCAAAACTATAAACTTGACCTAAATTTTTGATTAAAGAGAAAGATCGTTTGGAACAGTTTAATTTTATTCGGAATATTCAAGAATGGGCAGATCAGTACCCATGGCTGGAAATGCTATCTTCACTGAGTATTGTGATTTTACTGGCGATTCTTGCCAATCTATTTGCCAAACAGATTGTGGTACGCGGAATACGTCAACTGATTTCCAGAATGCCTTTTGCCAATAATCAGATTTTTGCTGAGCATAGCGTGATTCGCCGGATTGCCAATATTGTTCCGGCAGTCGTGATCATGAACGGGATTACCACGGTACCGCATTTATCTGACAAGGTTGAATCCTTTGTGCAAATGGGTGCACAGGCTTTTATCTTCCTGACGATTGCCCTGGCTCTTGGTGAATTACTGAATATTTTTAACCTGGTTTATCAGCGTAATCCCAAATCACGTAACAAACCGATCAAAGGTTATTTGCAGCTGGTCAAGCTAATTATCTTTATTGTCTGTGGTCTGATGATTCTCGGCACTTTCCTGAAAAAGGATGTCTTTACCTTGCTGGCTGGCTTCGGTGCCATGGCCGCGGTGTTGATGCTGGTCTTTCAAAATACCATTTTGTCGCTGGTGGCGTCAGTTCAGATTTCATCTTATGACATGGTGCGTATTGGCGACTGGATCGAAATGCCCTCGCTGAATGCGGACGGCGATGTCATTGATATGTCATTACATACCATTACGGTACAGAACTTTGATAAAACGGTGACCACCATTCCGACCAATAAACTGGTGACGGATACCTTTAAAAACTGGCGTGGTATGCAGGAAGCCGGTGCACGTCGGATCAAGCGCTCGATTCATATTGATCAAAGCAGCGTACATTTTATGTCGGCTGAAGAACAGAACAAGCTGAAAAATTTTATTCTGCTGGATCAATACCTGAATACCAAATCAGAGGAACTGGAACAATTTAATCTGCAACTGAGTCATCATTCGCAGTATAACCAGCGCCGTCTCACCAATCTGGGAACTTTCCGTGCCTATGTAGAGTTTTATCTGCAACAACATTCGGGCATTAGTAAAAATCATTCCCTGATGGTGCGCCAATTGCAGCCAACCAGTGAGGGTTTACCATTAGAGATTTATGCCTTTACTAATACCACCGCCTGGGTGGAGTATGAAAATATCCAGTCGGATATCATGGATCATCTGCTGGCGATTATTCCGGAATTTGGATTAAAGGTCTATCAAGCGCCTTCAGGTCTTGATTTAAAGGAAGCATTTACTCAACCGTCTTCCATTATTACTTAAACACAAGTCATCCAATCTCAAGCCTGAGATGCTGCTGCATTTCAGGCTTTTTTATTTCATCATCTGTTTAAATCCTGACTGGCATAAATCTGGCTTTAGTTTAATTTTTATAATCTAAGTTTTAATTGAGTGAATCATTTTGTGGCAATTTCACCCAATTACGGGCTTAAAAAAACAGAATCCTTTATAATTCCCGAAAAGCAAAATGCATGATAAGAGTACGATAATGTTTCGATGGCTTGAAAGACTGGTTGACCCCTATCCCACCAAAAATCTGAATCAACCTTTACCGACCAAGTTTTTTCCATTTGTCTGGCAGGCAGCCTATGGAGTCCGCCGTTATTTACTGATTCTGGTGCTGTGTACCGCCGGTGCTGCCAGCTTCGAAGCCTTACTGTATTCAAAAATTGGTGAGCTGGTGAACTGGCTCAGTAAAAGCCAGCCCGATACTTTTCTGGAGCAACATGCCAGTAATTTAACCTTACTGAGTATTGTTCTGCTGGCCAATATTTTCTTCGCCAGCGCACAATCACTGATTAAGCATCAAATTCTGTATAGCAACTTTCCCATGCGTTTACGCTGGCGCTTTCATAATCTGCTGATGAAACAAAGCCTGGATTTTTTCCACAACGATTTTGCCGGACGATTATCGGCCAAAGTCATGCAAACCGCTCTGGCAGTACGCGAATTCTGGGTGATTCTGGGTGACATGCTGGCTTATGTGCTGATTTATTTCATCACCATCAATATTGTTTTGGGTGCAATTTCACCCTTGCTGATCATTCCATTGATGGTCTGGCTAGCCTTGTTTATCTGTGCAGCGTGTTATTTCATTCCGCGTTTGAGCAAAATTTCCAATGCCCAGGCGGATGCTCGTGCCGTCATGACCGGGCGTATTACGGATGCCTATACCAATATTCAGACCGTCAAGCTATTTGCTCATGCCGGTCGTGAAAGCCAGTATGCCAAGACCTCTATGCAGGAATTTATGGTAACGGTATATAAACAGATGCGTCTGGGTGCCCAATACGAAATCAGTATTTTACTGCTGAGTGTAGTGTTATATGGTGGCGTACTGGGTACCGCGATCTGGCTGTGGATGGAAGGTCAGGCCGAGCTGGGCATTATTGCTGCAACCACGGCAATGGTACTGAAACTGAACAGTATTGCCGAATTTATGATGTGGCAGACCTCTGCCCTGTTTGAAAATGTCGGTACCATTCAGGATGGTATGAAAACTTTAGGCCGAAAAATTGCCATTGAAGATAAACCGGGTGCCAAAGAGCTACAGCTCAATCATGGTGAAATCAAATTCGAAAATGTCAGCTTTGCCTATAATGATAAAAACGTGATTGATCAGTTTAATCTGACCATTCGCCCAGGCGAAAAGATTGGTATTGTCGGCCGTTCAGGTGCCGGGAAATCTACCTTGATTCAACTGTTGCTGCATTTTTATCATATCAATCAGGGTCGTATCTTAATCGATGGTCAGGATATTGATGAGGTCACTCAGGACAGTTTGCGCAAGAACATTGCATTAGTGACTCAAGATACCTCGCTGCTACATCGCACGGTCGCGGAAAACATTAAATATGGTCGTCCGGATGCGACTGATGAAGAGATGTTTGAAGCTGTGCGTAAAGCCAAAGCGGAAGAGTTTATTCCCAATCTGACGGATTTGCGTGGCAAAAAAGGCTATGAAGCCTATGTCGGTGAACGTGGCGTGAAACTTTCCGGCGGACAGCGTCAGCGAATTGCAATTGCACGTGTATTCCTGAAAGATGCGCCGATTCTGATTCTGGATGAAGCGACCAGTGCGCTGGATTCTGAAGTCGAAGCCGCCATTCAGAACAGTCTGGACGACTTAATGCAAGGTAAAACCGTGATTGCCATTGCGCATCGCCTGTCGACCATTGCCCAGATGGATCGTCTGATTGTGCTGGATCAAGGTCGAATCGCCGAGCAAGGCACGCATGATGAACTGGTGGCATTAAATGGCATCTATGCCCAACTTTGGCAGCGTCAAACTGGTGGCATGCTGATTCAGCAACAGGTCAAAGCATCAAAAGATCATGAATAATATGATCTCTAGAAGATTTCAAAACTTCTAATGATTTGCTCGTCCTTAATATTGAACAGGTCTGGAAAAAGGAAAACTTTGCCCAGACCTTTCTTTGTAAAATTTTCTCTACAGATGAACAGCAAGTTGCCATCTATCTGGTATCTTATGAAATGACATCTCTCTCTAGTTCTGAAAGCTCTCTGAAGAAGTCCTGTTCAATGATTAATAAAACTAGACCAATCGTCCTGTCCTGAGCAAACAGATGCTGGGATGCGACTTATTCAATAAAATAATTTTAATTTCATCAATAAAATTATGTGGTTTAAATTGATTTTAATGCTGAATTCAGGCTAATCTGCCAGTGGCAGAATCACAATCGCCAAAATTTTGTCCAACAATTTTAATGAAAAATTTGGTGGCTTCATGCCAATATCTATTTATAAATAAAAAAATTTGAATGAGTGCAACGGATCGCGCATGAAAACAATTGCTCCACGCCAAGACCAAGGAATTCCAGGTGTTTACGGTCTCCTGCTTCTCGATGTCATTTCCCGCTGGGGTTATAATAATGAGTCGCTTTTCCAACCTTTTGGCCTGACTAGTGAACAGTTGGCAGATCCTGATTTTCGTATTCCAACCCCTGTCGCCAACGAACTGGTGAAATATGCCCTGAAACTGACCGGCGAACCGACCTTGGGCTATCATCTCGGCACACAGATGCGGATCTCGATTCATGGCTTTATTGGCTATGCGATTATGACGGCGAATAATATTACCGATGCGCTGGTCTTGGCGAATCGATTTATTCAACTTCGCTTACCCTTCCTGCAACTATTTTTCTCGACCTTTGGTGCCAAAGCCACGGTACAGCTGCAAACCGATATTCAGCTTGAACCTCTGCGCACCGAAATTTCCATTGCCTTGATGATTGGACTGATCAGTATGGCCAAGGCCATTACAGGTGTTACTGATGCGACAGGAGAAATCGACTTCGATTTTAAGAAGCCGGAAGATTTTGAACGCTTTATGGCGAAGTTCCCCACCCATCAGTTCCGTTTTGAACAACCGCATTTAATTCTGAGCTTTGATAAAAGCTACCTGATGAACAAGCTGGTGCATGCCGATCCGATTGCCAGCCAGATTGCGATTAACCAGTGTGAAACGGAACTTTCTGCCTTGGGTGAACGGCATCGGATTGCCATGCGTGTCCGGGATATATTGACCCATGCTGAGCAACACTATCTCAGTATTGAAAGTGTGGCGGATCGCTTGCACATGTCTGACCGCACCTTAAAACGTCAACTCGCCGCCGAAGGCACCTCCTTTTCTACCCTGGTCGATGAAGTGCGTTACCGGCATGCCACTTCGTTATTATCCCGGACAGATTTCACTCTGGAACAGATTGCCGATGAACTGGGTTATAGTGATGTCGCAAATTTTAGCAGGGCATTTAAACGCTGGAGTGGTCGCAGCCCGAGCAACTGGCGCAAAGATCCTTATTTATAAGGAAGTATAAGCCTTTTGTTTTGCTTAAAAAGAATGTATAAAACATGTCAAAAATGATCTTAAGATTTTTAAGGAGTTATCAATGAATCATCCTGCAGAATTAAAGTACGCAAGTACACATGAATGGGTGCGCATTGAGGGTGATCTTGTTGTGACCGGTATTTCCGACCATGCACAGGATGCGTTAGGCGATTTAGTCTATGTAGAAGCACCAGATCTTGATTCACATATTACTGCGGGCGAACAAGCTGGCGTGGTTGAATCAGTAAAAACAGCTTCCGATATTCATGCACCAGTGTCTGGTGTAGTGGTTGAAATCAATCCTGATCTTGAAGATGATCCAGATTTCATTAATGATGACCCATATGGCAAAGGCTGGATCTATAAAATCAAGCCAGACAATATGGCAGATGTCGAAAAGCTGCTTTCCAATACAGAATATGAAGCTGGCCTCTAAGCCATTTTAACTTTAAAAAATCAGCCTCCGGGCTGATTTTTTTATTAAAGATCAAGCGTTGCATTTCCTAGTTCAAATTAAATTTCATGCATTTATCATGAAATATCATTGTATTTTTCACTTATTTTTCTTAAAGTCTTGCTCATATCTCCTTCGCTCCTAGATAGCTCGCGCTTATTTATAACAATAATTTCCCATGCTGAGCCCAGCGTCTTACAGCATATCATTTTAGGAAAATCATGAACGCCATTGCAGCGCCACTATGGACCAAGTCATTTGTGCTTTGTTTGGCCAACAACCTATTTTTATTTATTTTCTATTTTGCACAAACCACAATTTTGCCAATATACATCTTAAAAGAATTAGGCGGCAACCTGACTCAGGCAGGTCTGGCCATGACCTTGTTTATGGTCTCTGCCATTGCAGTGCAACCTTTTAGCGGTTTAATTATCGAAAAATTCGGGGTACGTAGAACCCTGATTATTTCAGAAGTGTTTTTTAGCCTGTTTTCACTTACTTATCTGCTGGCAGATCAGCTCACGATTCTGTTTATCATCCGTTTCTTCCATGGCATCTGGTTCAGTATATTGACTACAGTTTGCGTGCCTGTGGTGAACCAATTTATTCCGGAGCAGCGTAAAGGTGAAGGCATGGGCTATTTTGTCATGTCGGTTAATCTGGGGATTGTCTTAGGTCTGTTAATAGGTCTAAGCCTGATGGAATACTGGTCTTATTTTCAGGTCAGTATGCTATTGATCGTCTTGGTTTTTATCGGATTTGCCTTCTGTTTTTTGATTCCGGTCAAAGAGCCTGAAAAAATCATCGAAAATACCAACAACAAAACATCGCTTGAGCTGAATGATTTTGTGGAAAAGAAAGTGCTGCCTGTCGCGGTACTGGCTATGCTAATTTCATTTTCTTATGCCAGCATTATGTCCTTTATCGCGCCATTTGCAGCCAGCAAGGATTTAATGGCTTATGCGGGTTTATTCTTTGTGGTTTTCGCCATTTCCATGATGAGCCTACGGCCGATCACCGGAAAAATTTATGATCGTAAAGGTCCGCAGTATGTGATTTATCCGGCCTTGGTGGCTTTTAGTTTGGGTTTATTTTTACTTAGCCAGATTCAGACCTTATGGGGATTCATGCTGGCTGCAGTCATGGTTGGCGTGGGCTTTGGCAGTGTGCAACCGTGTATTCAAACCTTGGCGATTCAACGTGCGCCCAAGCATCGAATTGGCTATGCAACCTCAACTTTTTATACTTTTTATGATCTGGGGATTGCCATCGGTTCACTGCTGATTGGTGCCATCATTACAGCTTACAGTTATCAGTTTGCTTTTATGCTATGCGGTATTTTAACCTTAAGCAGTATTATTTATTTTAAGCTGGTGGTGCAACGTAAAACCGTCTAGTTTTATGGATTGAATAATAAATAAGATAAATAAAAACAGGCAGAAAATTCTGCCTGTGATTTTTTGAGTAAATGTTTATTCTGACACCGAAGTATTCTCTGCTTCTTTCTCATCCGCTTTTGGATCTTGCATCATGGTGAATTGGGTTGCTTCACTAGCTGGTGCAGTACTGTCCTGACGATTGCTTTTCAGCTTGATCTGCAGGCGTAACTCATTGGTAGAATCAGCATTACGCAAAGCTTCTTCATAGGAAATGGCACCTTGGTTATACAGGTCAAATAAGGCTTGGTCAAAAGTCTGCATGCCCAGTTCACGGGATTTAGCCATAATGGCTTTCAGCTCATGAAACTCACCTTTTAGGATCAGGTCGGAAATCAATGGCGTATTCAGCATGATTTCAATCGCTGCCCGACGGCCTTTACCATCTTGAGTACGAATTAGACGCTGTGAAATGATCGCCTTCATATTAGATGACAAATCCATTAATAACTGGTTCCGGCGTTCTTCCGGGAAAAAGTTGATAATTCGGTCTAAAGTCTGGTTGGCATTATTAGAATGCAGCGTTCCCAAACACAGATGTCCAGTTTCAGCAAAAGCAATCGCGTGTTCCATGGTTTCAGTATCGCGGATTTCCCCAATCAGAATCACATCTGGCGCCTGACGCAAAGTATTTTTCAGCGCATTGTGCCAGGAATGGCAGTCCACTCCGACTTCACGATGAGTAATCATGGATTTTTTATGCTTGTGCACATATTCAACCGGGTCTTCAACGGTAATGATATGCCCGGCCGAATTTTCATTACGGTAGTCAATCATCGCTGCGAGTGAAGTTGATTTACCCGAACCGGTTCCTCCGACCACCAGCACCAGTCCGCGTTTTTCCATAATCACATGTTTCAGCGATTCCGGTAATTTCAGCTTCTGGAAATTTGGAATTTCTGCAGTAATGGTACGAATTACCATACCGACATTAAGTTGTTGCTGGAACACATTGACCCGGAAACGGGAGACGCCAGGTACAGTAATGGCAAAGTTACATTCAAGTTCAGTTTCAAATTCTTTACGCTGTTTATCATTCATCAGGCTGTAGGCAAACAGCTTGGTTTTTTCAGCCGTGAGTTCCTGCTGTCCAAAAGGTTTCATTAAGCCTTGATGTTTGATGCTCGGTGGAAAATCAGCCGTAATAAATAAATCTGAGCCACCATATTCCACCACTTTGGTCAGCATGTGATGCATGAATTTTTTTGCTTCGTCCAACAGTTCTGCCGTGAACATTTTCTTTCCCCCGGAAATGCACAACTGCACAAATCTTGATCTTAGATTTATGCCAATATATTTTGATTTCATTGTGCAGCGTTTTATAAATATGCTCAAATATATTTGATTTATAAAGAAAATATTTTCCAATATTTGTGTGATGTGCTTCAATAAAAATTAAATTAAGTAGAAGTATTCAAGCTTTTTAAAGCAACTCTGCCAAAAAAATAGGATTGTAATTTTAAAGGTTGAATTCTGTTAGACGATTCATTATTTGTCATTTGCGACATATAGAATGTTATTTTTCTTTCTTTATGATTACCAACTCCCCTATTTTTTATGTACCAATTTCGGTTCTATTAGATGTAATAATGAATTATGAAAAATAGGATAATGTTTATGAAAATTGAACAAAATCGTGGAACTTTGCTCAAATAACAGGCGTGAAACTTGGTAAATTATTAAAAAAGCCCGATTCAGCTAAGTTAGGCTTTTTATTTGACTATAAAAATATGATTTATATAAAATAAAATAGAGAATTTCGTATAACGTGTATTATGTTAATTTTAGGAAAACTTAAACGAAATCACCAAAAACTATGAAAAAAAAATCAGCTTTTTTTATATTATTTAGATGTTACAGCACCATTTTATTATTTTTATCTTGTACCCACTGTAATCGCATTAGTCATAGTCAGTTTTGATTTCTCATTTCAGGGCTTATTTCCGACCACAATTGACTCTTCGATTTCAAGCCAACATAAGTTTCTAAATGACTATTTTGCAATATGTAATTTTTTCGTGATTGGGCTTATTGTTATTAATTATTTAAGACACCCACTACCAGCCAAATATGTAAGACAAATACGTCAGCATTATGCAACATTAAATAAGAACCAGCAATCTATCAATGGCTGGCTTGGCATTGTATTTTTCTGTTTTACTTTAGGCCTAATGAACCTGACTTGGTTTATTATTAATGATGAGCCTCTCCCACCATATAAAGAATGGCGCAAAGGCGATACTCTTACCTACTTAAACAGTTTCGCACATCCTTATATTTCTGCTATTGCTTTTAGTTTGCAATATGCCCTCATGGTATTCTTTAAGTTGACAAAAGTAACTAATCATGCGAAAAGGTTTTTTTTAGTTAACAGATGTTCACACATGCCTCGAATTGTTTCTGTACCACTTAGTTTAGAACAGCGAGAACGACTCATTTTTCTGGCTAAGCATGCAAAACATTGGCGTGAAAGACAACGTGCCCAAACTATTCTCTGGCTTTCCGAAGGTAAAAGTGTTGCGGAAGTTGCCACTCTACAAGAACGTATCCCAGAAACGATAAGGCTACAACGCCGACGTTGGGAATTGTATGAGTTTGAATCGATTAAAGAAGGTCATCGCTCAGGTCGGCCCAATACATTGATCTCAGACTATCAGGCGAAAATCCTAGATTGGGTCAATACAAGTCCACTCAATGCAGAACAAATCCGAGTCAAACTACATGAAGAATACGAAGTGTCCGTGTCTGTTGAAACCATTCGTAAGTTTTTACGTGATTCAGGTATGGTCTTCAAGCGTACCCGTCATAGCTTGAAAAAAAAGAGATCCGATTGCATTTGAACAAGCAACACAGCAGATTGAAGAATTACGAGAGCAAGCGGCACGTGGTGAAATTATATTAGGTTATGTTGATGAAACAGGGTTTTCATCTACACCTGATAACCGCTATGTGTGGACAAAGATAGGTGATGTTCATGCGGTTGATGCAATAAGATTAAAACGAGTTAATGTCATGGGGTGTTTGCTTTCAACGGGGAAACTAGTGACAAGTTGTTTACAAGAGTCAGTTACAAGCACTTGGTTTTATGCCTATTTAACTGGAATAGCTCAACGAGTTAAACAGACGTATAACCTTCCATTGGTTCTTATTGTTGATAATGCCTCGATTCATAAAAGTAAAAAGATGGCTGATTACAGAGAGCTACTTAAAACTAAATTTTCGACGAATCTGTATTTTATTCCAGCTTATAGCCCTGAGTTAAATCGAATCGAGATGGTATGGAAGCAGATGAAATATTATTGGCGAGATTTTCAAGTCATGACAGCTGACACAATAGAGCAATGGGTGGAGAAAGTATCAAACCAATTCGGAAAAGAATACATGTTTACTTTTTAATGACAACTTACATTAATATTTATGAACATATTTGATAATCGTAAATATAGACAAAATTAATATGCTTAGTGCCATTTAACATAATGGCGATTATACGAAAGGCCCTTGTTAGAACCCATTTAAAGTGTCTATATTCTCACCAATAAAAATGTCTGGTTTATGATGGTTTTTATCACCATGGACTGGATATAAAATATGGATGCTGATCACTATGTCTGATAAAGAAATTCAACGTCTTGCAGTTCTGCAAGACGTTAGAGATCATCGTATTACCCAGGTCCGTGCTGCTAAAAT